>VFKT01000144.1 GCA_009885395.1 Deltaproteobacteria bacterium
CGGCTGGAGGATTCACCATGACGGCTTCGGCACGCCCTTATCTCGTTTATGGAATGGAGCGTTCGTATTTCACCCGCAAGATGACGGGCTACCTCGACTACAAGGGGATCCCGTGGCGTTGGCGGCGCTCGACCATGATGCAGCCGGCTCTTTACGCTGCTGGCTGGAGCGGTGGCATGCCGGCGATCCAATGCCCCGACGGGCAATTCATGTGGGATACGACCGCGATGATCCTGCACCTCGAGGAGCGCTTCCCGGAACGGGCCGTGCTGCCGCCGGACCCCGTGCAGCGCCTGCTCTGTTGGCTGATCGAGGATATGTCGGACGAGTGGCTCTACCGCGTCGCGGTTGGCAGTCGCTGGCATTATCCTGAAAATTCACTTGCCGGAGGTTTCGAGCTGGCCCGCGATGCCACCCACGAGGCAGCGGCGACCGCTGACGAGACGCACCGCTTCCTGGGGGCCTATGTGCGCTCAAGTTGCCCCGGTCTCGGCGTCACCGCCCAGACGATCGGGGCCTGGGTCGAAGAGGTGCTGCGTCCGTGGATGCGTCTGCTCGGCGAACATTTTGGACGTCATCCCTTTCTCTTTGGCGATCGTCCCTCGCTCGCAGATTTCGCGATTTTTGGTGGGGCGCAGGCGCATTTTGCCACCGATCCGGTCTGCCGCCGCTGGGCCGACGCCGATGCCCCCGGCTACGTGAAGCATCAGCAGCGTCTGCTCGAAATCGATGCCGTCGAACTCGGTGAATGGCTGCCCGTTGGCGAACTGCCTGAGACCTTGCTCGGGATCATCGCCGACGCCGGCCGGCTCTATCTGCCTTGCGTCAGTGCCGCCTGTGCCGGGACGGCGGGTCAGGCCGATCTCCGCTTTGCCAGCGGGACTCTCGCCACCGTGACCCTGACGCCTTTTCTGCGCGAATCACGCGGCCTTCTGCTTGGCCGCTACGCCGCGCTGCGCAACAAGGCGGTCGACGACGCGCTCGAGCAGGCTGGCGTGCTGCGCTATTTCGCCAACCACCTCGACGAGACCCGGCCGGCCCCGGACTACAGCGAGCCGCCACGGCCGGGGTTGAACCAGCCTTATCCGCCCGGGGCGTTTTGAGTCCCGCGAGCTGGGCGCGGAAGCCGCGAAAAAATCTGCGTTTGATTCAACCTCATCCGCCAGGGGCGTTCTGAGCCGGGCGGTCTCGGCGACGCGGCAACGGCGCCGCAGGCAGGCTGCGGCAGGGCATTTCGGCATCCCCGATTCAGAGGCTTTCCCCACTTACACGAAGGGGCGAGTCAAAAAAGAGATACCAGATGGCGCCTCCCGTGTGCCCGACTCAGACCGGCAGGCCGAGTTTGCGCGCCACCCTCCAGGAGGTCTCGAAGAATAGCCGCCAGAAGATTTCGCCACATTTATCAAGGCCGATCCAGGGCGGAAGAAAGAATGGAATCCATGCGACGGACACAAAAACGAAGGCAAAGAGCCGGGCCGAAAAAAGCCGCAGCGGGGCCGGCAGCCGCAAGCGCAGGGTGGCCCGCAGACTGTCGAGCCCGCGGGCCTCGTCCCACCAGCGCGCGGCCAGCACGGCCAGGCCGTTCATCAAGCCCCAGGCCACGAAACCGAGCCATGCGGACGGCGGGTAGGCATCCAGGCCGAGCACTTTCAGCGCCCCCCAGACGTGCCAGAGACCACTGGCGAGGAAGACGGCGAGCACGTTGAGACTGCCGTGGCGGCGGTTGCCGCCGAGCGGGATGTAGAGGTAATTGCGCAGCCAGACGCCGAACGAAATATGCCAGCGGCGCCAGAATTCGGCGACCGAGCGGGCGCGCCAGGGTCGGTCAAAATTCTCCAGGATCTCGAAGCCGAGCAGCCGGCCGAAGGCGATGGCGACGTCGCTCCAACCCGAAAAGACAATGTAGAATTGGAAGTAAAGCTCGAAGGTCCAGAGCCAGAGGCGCTGCGCCGTGACCGCCTCGCCCCCGGTGGCGAAGATGAGATCGTTGGCGCGTCCCAGATAGAAGCCCGCGACCAGAACCTTGCTGCAGCCGAGCAGCAGGCGGCCGAGCAAGGGCCACGCGGCACGCAGCCAGGATTTCAGATCGGCCCAGGTCTCGACCGCCGGCCCTGCGAAACGTCCGGCGGCGAGTTGCTCGGTGGTCTCGATCGGACCGTTCACGAAGGTCGGAAAGAAAAGGGTCGCGAGCAGAAACTCGCGTAATGAGCGCGGTGCGATGCCGCGCCAGTGTCGATCGATCAGATAGGCGACGCAGCGCAACCACCAGACGTTGGTCGCAAACGCCCAGAACTCGCGCATCTGGCCGGTATTGCCGGCCAGCCAGGCGTCGGGAAGAAAGGCCGGGTAGGCGAGCAGGAGAGCCGCGAGGCCGCTGGCAGCGATCGTGCCTGAGCGGCCGGGCACTCGCTCGATGCAGCCGAAGAAAAGAAGCGAGAAGAGGGTTGCCGCAGCGGCGATCTGAAACGAGCCGAGCAAGCCGAGCATCAAGACGGAAAGCGCGGCGAGCCCCCATTCGCGGCCGCGTCGGTCCAATGGTGCGAGTGCGATGCCGAGTGCCGTGCCGAGCGCTCCGTAAAGGACGACGTGCGCGAAGAGACTGTGGCGGGCTTCGAAGGCTCCGTTACCGAGATCCATAAGTTCGGCAACGAGCCAGCTCTCGAACGCGGCGAGATTCATCGGTGCAGCTCTCGCACGGCCGGGCCCGAGGTCCTCGGCTGTGGCGTCCCGATGCGGCTCTGCTGCCGGGTAGCGCAGCAGCAGCTCGATCTGGTCACCCGCCCGCCGATTTGTGGCGTCCCGATGCGGTTCTGCTGCCGGGTAGCGGTGACGCGCGCGCGATCTGGTGACGGCGGCGGCGGCGTGCGGGTGTGGCTGTGTTGTGGCCGCGTGTTCGCCGGGTTTCCTTTGGTCACTTTATCCGCGCTTGACTGCGGAGTGGAGGGCTGATCGTTGTAGCGCTTCAAAGTCGGTGGCCTCGCACCACGCCCTCGGGCCAGAGCCCGGCCGAGATGAGCAGATCCCAGACGGCGTGGCTGGCCAGGAAATGGGCGTCGCGTCCCCAGCGGTTGGTCGCGGGCGTACAGAGTTCGTCGCCGCCGGCGGCAGCCGCGAGATCCTCGAAGGCCGGGGCCAGATTGGTGCAGGGGGCGACGGCTTCGAGGACTTTACAGAGACCCGGCTCGATTTCAGGCAACGACTCGTCGCTGGCCGCGGTGTCCGCGATCTGCCGAGGGCAGGGCGGTACGATCAGAATTGCCAATTTGGCCCCCTGGGCCTGGGCCGTCTCGTCAAGCTGTCGGACCTCGGCGACCAGCAGGCCCAGGGCCTTGGTACGATCGGCCGGGTCGAGAAGCGGCGCCCCTCGCTCGATGCGCACGGCTGTCGCGTCGTCAAGAATAGGCGCTTCGGAGATCAATCCGCCGAGTCCAGCCAGATCGAGCAGGCCACTCGCCGGCGCAATGTCGTCTGCGTCCGTGTCGGCAGTCGTGGCGGCTTTGGGCCGCGGCGGCCAGAGCATCGCTGCAAGATCCCGCTCTGCATCGACCAAGAGGACGACGATCGCGGGCGAGAAGCGCGGACCAAGTACATCGAGCCAGCGCCGCTCTTCGGCGGTGGAATAACCGGGAATAGTGGCGTTGATACCGGCCACCCGGAGACCGAGCGTTCGATCGGCCAGGAGCGCGATGCGGGTCGAGAGTCGATCTTGGCGCGCCACCGTCAAGCCGTCTGCGGTTTCATTGCCCAACACCAGCACCCGGACTTCGTCGGAACGCGGCGGCGAGGGCCAGGCCTGGTCGGCGAGACCCTCGGCGTTGATTTGCAACGGGGCCGCGAAGCCCCTGTCGCAAGGCCGCACCGAAGCGTTCAGGCCCGGAGCCCAGTCTTTGCGAACGCCGACATCAGAGGCGCGCAGGTCGCAGGGGCGCACCGACGCCGTAAGGCCCGGAGCAAAGCTCCAGCCGATGGCGTCGTTTGCGACCAGCAGCGCGGCCTCGTCGTCGGCGCAGACCGCCCTGCCTTCCAGGCCGAAGATGCCCCGGCCCAGCAGCAGCGCGGCAACCAACCCGATCAGGCCGAGGAGCATGCGTGGGCCACGCTGGGGCACGCCATGGAGCCGCGGCGGCTGGTTGCTGGTTTCTCGTCCCATGGTCAAAGTCTGTGGCGGCCTCTGTTTCGGTGTTCCTGCGTCGCGAGGCAATCAGCCCGGTCCCGTGGCGTTTCGGCTGGCTGCCGGATCTGCCGCTCCGACCTGCACGTCGGAAAAAAATTGGGCCAAAGGTTCGGCCCGGCCCTGCTGGGCGAGGATCACCTCGAGTCGCCATTTCCCGGTCGCTCCGCCGGGGGGAACAATGAGCAGCGAAGCCGGCAGGTGGGTTCCGGCCGGAACGTCGTACGCCAGCCGCGAGACCAGTCTCGAGGCGATGACCTGGCCATCGGGGGCGTGCCAGCGGTGGCGCAGCACGACGAGTCCTTCCGCTCGGGCGTCGGCCGCCGGCAGCGCGCACGTCGAATCGTTCGCGATGGTCAATGGGACGTGGATCGGCAGCGGCAAGCGTGTCACGCGGTCGGGTGCCTGTACGTCGCGCAAGGAGATCCCTTCCGTGCAGATTGGGGCGAGCGGGCTGCGCGGCGTTCCGTCGAGCGTGAGCAGAGGCGGGCTCGCAGAGCGCGCCACGAGTTCGCTTTCAAGGTGTTCCGCAGGCGTCAGCGTGATTTGCAGGATTTCGTCGTTCCCGAAATGTGCAACCGACACGATTCCTTCCGGGAGAGGACCGGCCCAGCGGGCCTTTTCTGCCGGCGCCAGAGTCCCGCGTCGAACTAAAATCCAGCGCAAGCCCGTCAAATCCACCAGACGCTGCAGAGCATGAGGCTCGGGCAGATCCCGGACGGCCGCGGCGACCAACCCGGCCGCTGGTGGCGGGTAGGCCGTGTAGCCGTTGAGCAAGGACCAGAACCCGAGCGTGCTCGCGACCATTGCCCGGGCATTGCGCAGGTTGCCGATCGGATCGTCGGCATCGGTCGGGCCGGGAATCTCCAGCACCGGTCCAATTCCAACATTCCGGACAAGCCAGAGATGGGCGGGAGCTGCCGAGGTGCCGATCCCCGACGGCATGGTCGCGCTTGGCCGGGGCGCGGCTGTCCATACGCAAGCCGCAACCAGGAGGAGCGCGGTCAGCAGCGCCCTGCCGCGGCTTAGTCGAGCGAAAAGTTTTGCAGCGGCGAAGCCGGCCAGCGCCGCCAGTGCTGAGGCGACCAGGAGGGAAAAGCGGATCGGCACGCGAATCGACGAAAAGCCGGGCACGAAGGCGTGCAGCAGTCGGTAGGGTAGGGGCAGGACGCTGCCGCCGGGAAGCACGAGGTCGGGTCCGGCCGAGAGGAGAACGGCGGCTAAAGCCATCGCCGTCAATCCGGCGATAGGTGAGAAGAAATTCACGCGAGAGAAAGGTCCATTCACAACCTGGAGAGCCGTGCCCTTTCCGGGATCGGCCGCCGAGGGAGATTGCCCCAGGCCTGCTCGCCGAGCAAGGATAGAAACACCGCCGAGCAGCAGGATGCCGAGCGTCACGGGACCCATCCGGCTCAGGAATTCGAGTGAGGCATATTGCCAGGGCATCCACGAAAACGGGCGGATCCAGGCGATATCAAAGGCGGGGATCCGGCCCTGCGCTCGTGCGGCCAGGTAGGGCCAGGCGGCGGGCAGGAGCGCGCTCGTGGCGACGGCGCCTGCCAGAGCCAGGCCGATCCCGCTGCGAAAAGGGTGGGGCGCGCTGCAAAGGCGCACCAATGCATAGATGGGCACCCCGATGAGCGCAAAAAATCCGAGATAGACGCAGGAGAGGGCCTGCAGCGCGAGCGCGCTCGCCAGACCGACCAGCCAGCGCCGCCTTTCCTGCTCAAGCCAGAGATCCACGCAGAGCAGCGCCAGCGGCAACCAGGCGCTGCCCAGGTATTGCGGCTGCGGCAACGTCTGAACCCGGAACGCGGTGAAGGTGTAGGCGGCTCCGGCAAAGAGGGCCGCCGGGAAGCTCCGCGTGTGGTGTCGCACATAGAGAAACATGCCGAGGCCGGCGAGGGCGAAACTCTCGACCAGGAAACCCTCGAACATTCGCAGCGCGTCGCCATCCATCAGGGCGAGGAGTGGCGCCGTCACCGGCAGGTGGCCCAGCATATTTTCTGAACCGAGGATTGCGCCGGGTGCGGGGTGGTAGATATTACCGTCAAACAAGCGCATCGGGTCGACCAGCGCGGTGTGTGCGGTCCAAGCGAGGATCCAGAGGTTCAGCAGGAGATCGGCGTCGGCCATCGCCCCGATCGGGCCAGCGGCGTGCGGCAGCAGATTGCCGCTCGCGAACCAGGGCCGGAGCAGCCAGGGGACGGCGAGGGCGTAGAGCAGGAAAGCGCCGAGCGCGCTGGCGATCCTTACCCCGGGCTTTGCGCGGCCCGGCTTAAAATCAATCCGTGACATAGCCCAATGCTTTCAAACGATCGCGCACCCTGGGATCCCAGAGGCCCGAACGGGTTGTGGGGGCGTCGCCCGGGGCCCGCCACAGGCAGAGCTTCAGGCCTGCGGCGGGCGCGGGGCAGGCCGGCGGTGTCGCGCTCTCGAGGCGCGGGTCGAGCAGGTCGACCTCGATCCCGTCTGATGTGCTGCCCGAACCGGCTGCCGGCGGCGTGGCCGTCGAGTCAAGAATGGCCGGCCCGGGGGAAGTGTGGGCGGCTCGGGAGGCAGCAGCCGCGGGGCTCCGTGGCGGCACGCCGAGAGGCACGGCTGCGCCGGCACCCAACTCGATCACCAGGGGTGTCTCCAAAGCCCCTTTGACGGCAACCATGACGCGATCGCGGGGGCTTCTGCTGAGGGGGTCGATGATCCGGTCGAAGCGGAAGCCCGAAGCCGTGGCGTCAATCATGCCCTGCACATGCAGGCGCAAGCCGTCGGGCGAGAGGGCGAGTCGTAGCGGCTTCCCGCCAGGGCGGCGATCGACCGTGACGAACGTGCCGCTTTGCGGCTGGCTCTGGAGCGTCAAGGCAGCCGACGTGCCAACGGCCGCGCTTAAGCGTGCCTGGATGCCGCGACCGAGCAGCGGCAGGCGCGCCGCTGCGAGCGCCGCTGCCGCTTGCGCGGTGGCACTCTCGGCCACCGCATCGGTCTGTTGCTCATAGGGATCGGCGGCGAGGTCGAAGGTCTGGCGGCTCGCGGTGTCGAGGCTCTCGATCACCTTGACGTTGCCGACCCGGGCGGCAAAACGCGCCGGGTACTGCGCCTGCGTCGCCGTGGCGATGAGAGTGTCCGCAGGAAGCTCCGGGTTTGCGAGCACTTGCGCCAGCGGACGACCCTCGAAATTTGGTGGAATTGGCAAATCCAGCCAGTCAAGGATCGACGGTGCCAGATCGATCGAACGCACGGGTCGCTCGATCGTGCGTCCGCGCGGGCCTTCGCCGGGCAGGCGGACGATCAGGGGCACATGCAGCAATTCCTCAAAGAGGCTCTGGCCGTGGAAGAAGCGACCGTGGTCCCAGAATTCTTCGCCGTGGTCGGCGGTCACGATCAGAATCGTGTCATCGAGGCGATGGTGTTCACGCAACCAGACCATGAGGCGTTCGAGTTGCTCATCGATCGAGCGGATCGCCGCATCATAGAGGTCGATGATCCGCCGACGATCAGCGGCGTCGTAACGGCCGGCGTCGGCGCCTTGCGCATCACCGAAGGGGATCTGCACCGGGCCGTCGTAGCCGGCCTCGCCAAAAGCGTCGATCCATTTTTGAGGAGGGGCGTAAGGCGTATGGGCGTCGAGGTAGTGCAGGTAGAGGAGAAAACGGCTTGATGCGTGCGTGTCGAGCCAGTCGAGCGCTGTGTTGGTGATCTGTTTTGCGTCGAGTGTGCCCGAGATCATGCGGTCGAAGGTGCGCGGCGGCTGGCCGTGCAGGTCGTTGCTGAGCCAGAGCGGGATCCAGGCGTTGTTCACGATCGCGGCACTCTCGATGCCGGCCCGTGCCACGGCCTCGGTGAAGGTGGGGTCGCTCCGGCCGGGCAGGAGGCGCGAGGTAAAAATTTGCGGAATCGAGGGCAGCGTCATCGGCGCATTGGCGTAGGCCTTGGCGAAGCGGATCCCGTCGTGGGCCAGCGCATCGAGGGTGGGCGTGGTCGGCCGCGCGTAGCCGTAGCTGCCGACGTGGTCGGCCCGGAGGCAATCGATGGTGATCAGCAAAACGCTGGGTGCCCTCGGTTCGCTGGCAGCCAGCCGCAGTCGGCTCGCGCTCCAGAGCACCTGGGTCATATGGGCCTTGTCGGCGGCGCCAAGGTTGCGCGAGCGCAGCACGAGTTGGCCGCTTCGCCCGGCCAGGGCCGTCAGATCAAGAGTTTTATCCCACCAACGCCTGTCGGCCGGGCGGCTGCGCAGGTCGATCTTGCGCCGCAGCAACACCACCTCGCTCGCGTCGGCGTGCTCGTCGGGCACGGGACTCGCATCGCCGGACACTTCCGGAAGAAAGACGATCTCAACTCCGAGCGGCTCGGCGAGATCCGGGAGTTCCGCCATGAAAATATTGGCCGATGCCGCGAAGCCGACCTCGAGCCGGGCGCCCTCGGGCACGCGCAACGACCCGAGCTGGATGTCGCTGCCAAGCGGCGTCACCAGCACGGCGCGGGTTTGTCCGTGCGCACCACCCAAGGCGAGTTCGGTCCCCTCGGCTGTCTTGATCCGGCCCGCATCGACGTCGATCAGCAGATCAAGTATAGGTGCACCTTGCGGGGCCGCGGCCGCCCCGGCAACGGAGGCTGCGAGCAGGGCCAGACCAAGCAGCAAGCGCGTGCTCAAGACTTTTCCGCCGTGGCAAGCTGCGAAATACCGAATAGCGGTACACGATACGGCAGCCGCTCGACGAGCCGCGCCACCGGCAAGGGCGTGACGTTGGGGAAGAGCAGCCCGCAGCGCTCGTGCAGATCGAGTTGGCCGCAGGCCGAGGTGATCAGCCGACGCAGATGGCCCGGACTGAAACGCAGCGTGCCGCGCTCCTCGGATCGGGTCAAGGCCAGCATCAGATGCCCCGGGTGGATCCGGTTGGGCTCAAAGACCACCAGGCGACGTCGCGCGACGC
>VFKT01000100.1 GCA_009885395.1 Deltaproteobacteria bacterium
CCTGCACCGCCGCGTCCGGCGAAAGCGGCTGACTGAGAAGCTTCCGCACCACCTCCGTTGCGGCCGCCGCCTGCTCCGAGTCGTCCTGCCATTGCGTGGTTGCGGCCTCGCCTGTTGCAGAGAAGAGTCCCTCCACAGCGGAGAAGCCGCCCTTCGACACCACCTGGGCACAGCCGCAAGCCAGCAGCCCGAATAAAACAAAAATCGACTGCAACGGCTTTCGTCCCGGACTGGCTGAACTCTTTCTCCAGAGTCCCACGTGACTCACCCCAGAGCTCTCACCCAGCGCGGGAAGGCGACATTTTCCACCGCCGCAAAGACGACGCGCACCGCCTCGCCGATGGCGATCGTCGCCGGATCGATGCCGTTGATCGGATCGTCAACCGAGGCAACCAGATTGCCCACCAGGCGCAGGCCTGGATCCTCGTCAAGTTCGACCACCACCACGTTGTAAGGGGCGCACGCGGCGTACGCCGGCAAAAGCGGCGGATGCGGCACCGCGAACGACCAGATGCGGCCGCGACCAGAGACCGCGTGCCACTCGCTCGCCAGCGAGCGGCAATGCGGGCACATCGGACGGGGTGGCATCCGGAAGCGACCGCACTCAGCGCAACGCTGCACACAAAGTTCGCCGCGCGCCGTCGCCTGCCAGAAAGGCCGGGCTTCCGCGTCGTCGGGATCTGGCAGAAGGAAACCGGCTTCCATCAATCCCTCCGCAGCACAAGGGCGCTGGTCGGCACACCCTCGCCACTCGTCACGAGGCAACTGGTCGCCCCCTCCACCTGTGAGGTCGAGCAGCCACGCATTTGACGCACCCCCTCAAGGACGAGGTTGAAACCGTGCACATACGCCTCCGACATACCGCCGCCGGCGGTATTCACGGGCAAGCGGCCATGCGGCCACTCGAGCGCGCCGTCGTCAGTGAAAGCCCCGCCCTCGCCCCGGCCACAGAAACCGTAGGCCTCGAGCGAAAGCGGCACCAGCGGGCTGAAGGCATCGTAGATCTGCGCGCACGATATATCGGCCGGCCCAAGATCGCTGTTGGCCCAGAGCCTGTTCGCACACGCCCAGCCGGGACCGAGCAGGGGATCATCACAGAAATAATTGGTCATCACCTGGTGCTGGCGACCAAACCCCTGGGCGAAGGAGTGCAGCAGAACCGGCGTTTGCTTCAAATCGCGCGCCCGCTCGACAGAAGTGATCACGACGGCCAGCGCGCCATCGGTCTCGAGGCAATTATCATAAAGGCAGAGCGGCTCAGAGATCCACCGCGCCGCCATATACTGCTCGCGGCTGAGCGTTTTGGCATACATCGTCGCAGCCGGGTTCCTGTTTGCATGCTTGCGAAAAGCGATTGCGACGTTGGCCAGATGCTCGCGGGTGGCGCCGTATTCGTACATATAGCGCCGCGCCAGCATGGCGATCTCATCAACCGGCCGCAGCAGTCCAAACGGCCGGCTCCATTGCCCGGTGCCAGATATTTTAGCCGCGACATTGGCCCAGGGTCGGCTACCTTTGTCGGCCCGCTTACGCGCCCGCCACGCCACCGCGACCTCGCATTGGCCGGTGACAACCGCCATCGCCGCATGCCCAACCGCGCCGCAACCCGCGCCGCCGCCATAACCGATTTCGCCGAAGTAGGTGATCTCGCCGAGGCCCACATTGCGGGCAACCTCGACCTCGCGACCATTCTCCATCGAGAACATGGCGAGCCCGTCGACGTCCGCGGGTCGCAAGCCGGCGTCGTCGATGGCCGCCGACAACGCCTGACAGGCCAGCGAGAGTTCGCTGTCGGGCAGGCCCTTGCCGAAAGCGGTCTGGCCAATGCCGACGATCGCCGCCTTGTCCTTGATCAAATCCACCATGCCAGATCCCACCTCTGCCGCGCCTCTCACGCCGAGAGGTTGGCGATCCTGACACGCGCCGTCGCCGATGGCCATCGCGCAACGGCTCCGACGCGCCGCGCGAGCCTTGCGGTCGGGGCGCGCCGGTCTGCTAGGACACGCGCGCAATGGACCTTACCTACACTCCGGAACAAAAGGCCTTCCGCCTTCGGGTCCGCGCCTGGCTCGAAAGCAACCTGCCTCAAGGTTGGGGCACGGAAGCCTTCCCCGCCTTTGGCAACTACGTCGAGCAGGTCGAGTTCATGCGGGCTTGGCAGGCCCGGCTGCACCATGCCGGTTGGTGCGCATTGGCGTGGCCGAAAGAGTACGGCGGCGGTGGCGCAACGGTGGTCGAACAGATCATCTACAACGAAGAAATGGCGCGCGCGCAGACGCCCGAGTTGATCAACAAGGTCGGCGTCAATAACGTCGGACCAACGCTGATCAACTACGGCACCGAGGAGCAGAAACACCGCTTTCTGCCCGGCATTCTCTCGGCCGACGAGATCTGGTGCCAGCTCTTCAGCGAGCCCGGCGCGGGCTCCGATCTCGCAAGCCTGCGCACCCGCGCCATCCGCGAGGGCGATGGCTATCTGCTCAGTGGACAGAAGGTCTGGACCAGTTACGCCGAATTCTCGCGCTGGGCGATCTGCCTCGCCCGCACCGACCCTGAGGCGCCGAAGCATAAGGGCATCACCTACATGATCGTCGACATGCAGGCGCCCGGCATCACGCTCCGCCCGTTGCGTCAGCTTACCGGCGACTCCGAATTCAACGAAACTTTTCTCGACAATGTTTTTGTACCGCGCGAATTCGTCATCGGACGCGAGAACGAAGGTTGGCAGATCGCGATGAACACGCTCGCGCACGAGCGTGGCACCGGCTACCTGTTCAAGGAACAGGTGAAGCAGAAGATCGCCGTCGAGCGATTGATCGGTATCCTGCGCCAGAACGCAGCAGCCGGCCACGCCGTGCATCTCGCCCTGCAGGACGAAGTGGTGCGCGCTTGGATCCATGTCGAAATCATGCGGCTCTTGAACTTCGACACCATGACCCGCCTGCTGCGCGGCAAGGAGCCGGGACCCGAGTCGAGCCTCAAAAAAGAGTTCTGGTCGCGGCTGACGCAACACCTGCACGAGACCGCGCTCGCCGTCGAAGGACCCTACGCGCAACTCATGCCAGGCGACCCCCGTGCCATCGATCAGGGTAGCTTCCAGCAGAGCTTCCTCTACAGCCGCTCGCAGACGATTTCGGGCGGCACTTCCGAAGTGCAGAAGAACATCATCGCGACGCGCATGCTCGGCATGCCGCGCGGGGCGTGAGCGGCGCGCAAGCGACAACGCAGGATAATATGGGCCTCGATGATCACCTCGCCTTCAACCACCTCGGCCATTGCGTCAGCGACCTGACGCGTTCGCGGCGCTTTTATGAAGAGTTGCTCGGCTTCACCTTCCTCTACGAGATCCGCCCACCCGACGAGCCGAGCTCGCGACTGCTGCGCCTGCCGCCTCCGGTCGGTCTGCACGCGACCTATCTCCGACTCGGCGGCCTGGTTCTTGAATTGTTGCAGTTCCAGCGGCCCGACAACCCGCCCGGCCAGCTGCGCGCGATGAACGAGCCGGGCCTGACGCATCTCTCCCTTGCCGTGGACGATATTGCCACGCTGCTGGCCCGGGTCGCCGACTTCGGCGGCGAGGTTCTCGAGGACACCAACCTCGGTCAAGCCGTGATGATCCGCGACCCCGATGGTCAACTCATCGAGATCCTGCCGATGGCCTACCGGCGCAAGATGGCCGAACAGGGCTTCTGATCCGCCCTCCCGCGCCGGAAGTTCCAGTCTTCTAAACTTCTCTAAGCGTTCAGTTCAGCACTCAGGCGGGGCAGAGCTGGATCGCCCACCAGGCGAGAATCACGATCTGCACCAGGTAGAGACCAAAGCGGAGGAAAATCGCCGGCGCGCTGGTCGAGGCGAGATGTGTGATGGACTGCGCCAGTCGGGCATAGAGCAAGGGCATGGCGAGCGGATCGGTGAGCGGCACCTGGTTGGTGGCGATCGCCAGCAGCCCGAGAACCCCGACAGCCGGCAGGTTTTCGAAGACGTTGTCGCGCGCCCGCGACAGGCGCAGGCCAAAGGGCGAAACATCCGTGGCATCGGCGCGAAACTGATCGGGTGCGCGCCCCCTGAGGATGAGAATCGTCCGGAAAATCCCGATCCTTGCCGTCAATAGCAAAAACCAGCAGACAAAACTGACCAGCGCTTCGGATGCTGGTCGGGATCCTCTCAACCCTCTGGGCGCAACTTGCGATGCGGGATTCCTGGCGAAGCGGCGTCGATGTCGGCGAACGGACCCGGCTCGTGACCAGCGGACCTTTCGCCTGGGTACGAAATCCAATCTTCACGAGCATGCTGGCAGCCACATTTCCCGACGGCGCTTGGCGTCCACCAGCCACTCCATTGACGCTGGTCGGCAAAACTCGTATGGCTGCGCCTATGCCAGATCCTTTCGGAAACGGGGCTGGCGGCCATCGGCCGCAGAACGATCCTTTCCCCGAGATCCGGGAATTCGTCGAGGCAATTCGCGCCCGGCTCGGCGGCAGCGGCGGCGGCGGCCGGAGAATCAACCCCTGGCTGGTGGTGGCCGTTCTCCTCGTGGTCTGGTTCGGCAGCGGAATTTTCATTGTCGGACCGGATGAACGCGGCCTGGTGCTGCGCTTCGGAAAGCTGACTCGCGAGGTCGGCCCAGGCCCCGGCTACCACCTTCCCTGGCCCTTCGAGGAAGTGATCAAGCCGTCGATCACTCAAATTCGCAAGGACGAATTCGGTTTCCGTACCCTGGACCCGGGACCACCCGCGACCTACAGCGAGGTCGATCCGGAAGCCTTGATGCTGACCGGAGACGGCAACATCATCAAGCTGCAGTTCATCGTCCAGTACCGTATCCGGCCCGACGCCTCTGGCGACTTCGTGTTCAACGCGCGCGATGCCCGCGAGACCCTGCGCGTCGCCTCCGAAGCGGCGATGCGCCAAGTGGTCGGCAACACCGACATCGACGACGCACTCACCGAGGGCCGCGCCCAAGTGGAGCAGAACGCACAGAAGGGCATTCAGGAGATTCTCGACAGCTACCAACTCGGCATCGACATCGTGACGGTCAAGCTGCAAGATGTCGCGCCGCCGGACGAAGTCTCCGATGCCTTCAAGGACGTGATCAGCGCCGAGCAGGACAAGGAACGCCTGATCAACGAGGCGAAGGGTTATGCCAACGACATCGTGCCCCGGGCACGCGGCCGGGCGGCCCAGATTCTAAACGAGGCCGACGCCTACCGGCTCGCCAAGATCGAGAAGGCGCGCGGCGACGCCGACCGATTCACGGCCATGCTCACCGAGTACGAAAAGGCCCGTGACGTCACCCGGATGCGGCTCTATCTTGAGACGATGCAGGAGGTTTTGCCACGCATGAACAAGATTTTGATCGACGACGTCGCCGGCCAGCGCACAATTCCCTACCTGCCGCTCGACTCCTTTATTCGCCGCGAACCACCCGCGCCGCCGGCCGAGCCGGCGAGGCGCTGAGGCCATCATGGACAGACGTTGGATCCCGATCCTTTCCATCGTAGGCCTGCTGGTCGCCAGTTGGAACCTGGCGACCTTCACTGTTCCACAGTGGATGCAGGCCGTGGTTCTTCAGCTTGGCGACCCGGTGCGGACCATCCGTGAACCGGGCCTATACTTCAAGATTCCGTTCATCCAGAGCGTCAGCTATTTCGACAAGCGTCTACTCGACTACGACGCCTCTCCCAAGGAACTTCTCACCCGGGACAAGCAGCAGCTCGTGGTCGATAACTACACCCGCTGGAGGATCGTCGATCCGCTTCAATTCTATCGGGCGGTGCGGGACGAGATGGGGGCGCAATCGCGCCTCGACGACATTGTTTATTCCAACCTGCGCGAGAACTTCGGCCGCCAGACCCTGCAGCAGATCGTCAGCCGAAAGGGTGGCGAATTGATGCAGGATATCACCCGGCGAAGCGATGAACGGGCGCGTGATTACGGCATCGAGATCCTTGACGTGCGGATCAAGCGTGCGGAGTTGCCCGAAAAGAACGAGCAGAACGTGTTCAGCCGCATGCGCACCGAGCGCGAGCGACTGGCGAAGAAGTCCCGCGCCGAAGGCGAAGAGGCGGCAAGTCGGATCCGCTCGGAATCGGACCGCGACGCCACCGTTCTCATCGCCGAAGCGGAACGCCAGGCGCAGGTTCGCCGTGGCGAGGGCGACGCCGGGGCCATCAAGATCTACGCTGAGGCCTACGGACGCGACCGCGAGTTCTTCGAATTGGTGCGGACCCTCGATACTTATCGGACTTCGTTGACCGAGGGCACAACGCTGGTGCTTTCGCCCGAGGGCACCTTCTTCCGCTATCTGAAACAACTCGAGCCGCGGGAGCCCTCCAGCGCGCCATGAGCCTGGCCCGCTGGCCGCTGGTCTTCGCTGTCGGCGTGGGCCTGCTGCTCTATCTCCGATCGCCGATCGATCTGCTCCCGGACCGAATCGGGGCAATGGGGCTGCTCGACGACCTGCTGGTCGCTGTGAGTGCAATCTGGTGGCTCAGGCGAAGAATAAAATCGGCCGAACCTACCGAGCCCACCGGACCGCGACCACAGGCGCCGAGGGACCCCCATGCCGTGCTCGGCGTCGCCCGGGGTGCCACGGCGGAAACCATCGCCCGCGCCTACCGCGAACAGATGAAGCTCTATCATCCGGACCGCGTCGCCTCATTGGGCCCGGAGCTGCGCGCCCTTGCGCACGAGAAATGCCTCGAGATTCAGTGCGCCTACGAGGCCATCGGCAAACGCCGACCCTTCTCAAGCGGGAGTTGAGACGGCAAGGTTCCGTGCAGCAGGCGCGCAGGACCATCCCCGACCCTCCCCGCCGCCTTGGCCCAAATGTTGGCTGAGGGCACCCTAATCTTCAAAACCCTCAGGGGCCCGTGCGCAGCGCGCGAACGGCGACCCTCGTCGTCTTGGCAAGTCCGCTGGTGCAGCCGGCATTGGTGCAGGCGGTAAGCACCTTCGTCGTCAAGCCAGGCATCGTAGACGACGACCAGTAATAACTCGGCACGTGAGTACAGCTACATGTCAATGTCGCAGTTGTAGACATCGCAACCGGTATGGGAAACCGCAGGGACGCTCGGGTTGGTTCTGCCGTAGTCGACGAGATTCCTCAGCTCTTTGATGTTCGGTAGCCGCCAGTCGCTGTAATCAGCAAAGCGGGCCGAATTAAATGCTGCGAGCTTGACGTCCACCGCATCCGCCCCGGTATAGCTGTTCCCTCAGGAATAAATGCTCGACGTCTGGTTTGAGTGCTTCGCCCACATCAAGCCGGTAGTCGAGTCGCTGATCGTCCCGTCAGCGTTGTCCACATAGGCACGAACGACCCCCGCCCAGGTGTCGCCGTCCTGACCCGTTCCAGCGCACGCAATCACGTTTCCGACGGTATCCCAGCAGGTCGTCTGCCCGGCGGCCGGCGGCCGGTGGCCGCGATAGAGACACCACCCGAACACTCGGCCAGGTACGCATCGAAGCTGCTAGACGTCTCTGTCGGGCAGGCGGCCGCACCGTCGAGCCAAGCTCCTTTGTATGCCGACGACGCTCGACATTCCCGAGGACTTGATCGACGAGGCGCGTCGGCTGCTCGGCTTCAAATCCAAGACTGAAACCATTGTGTTTTCTCTGAAGGAACTGATCCGCCGTAAACGGACCGAAGAACTCAAGAGCATGATGGGCTTGATCAAGCTGAAAATAGACCTACCCCGATCCCGCCGACGTGCGCCTCGGCTCTCGTGATCGTCGTCGTGGTAGCTCAATGCGGATTTCGGGCGAACGGCCGGCTTGGAGCTGCTCAAGCGTCACCGGCCCTCGTAGGCTCAAGCGCACCGCCTGAGCGCGCTGTCTGCCCCTCGTTCGGCTTCGGAGAAGCTCCGCCGACCGTTTATGACATGGGCGGTTCCGAAGGCGTTATCCACTCCCCCCGAAAGAACGAAAACCCCTGATTTCTCAGGGGTTTTCGAGAATGGGCCGCCGCGGGATCGAACCGCGGACCCGCTGATTAAGAGTCAGCTGCTCTACCAACTGAGCTAGCGGCCCACGGCGCCCGAATTACCCCGTCCACCTGCTGCCCGCAACCAGAAAGTGCCGCCCGCGCACGCGAGTGCCGGGCGAGATCAGCCCGGTTCCAGCCTGCCGAGTCGGAACCACAGCCAGACGGCGCTCGTGGCACCGATCGCCTCGACTGCAAGAAAACGAAGGGCCGCGGTCTCGGGCACGCCATCAACCACAAGCCCCACCAGTCGGGCTGCGGTGAAGATCGAAAGCAGCAATCCGAGTAGGCCCACACCCTCGCGGGTGGCCTCGGGCTTCAGGGCGCCCCGCAGGAGGAGACCGGCCAGCACCACGAAGAACCCGGTGTAAGCGGCTCGCACTTCAGCGAGCGCACCAGCCGTCGGCAGGAGCATCCCCGTCTGGGCCGCGAACTCCATTGGCGAGAGCAGCGACCGGGTCGCTAGCAAGCAAAATAATACCCCGATCAAACCGAGCAGGCAACGGGCCATGGTGTGCATCAAACGTCCCCCTCTGTCGGCCAAACTCGTCCCACTCTGCAAGCGTCGGTGCCCGACAACAAAACCATGCCCGGCCCGCCGGGCGCCCAGGAAGACGGCGCCCGGTGCCGGGACTCGCGCGAGGGGTGAGTGATGGGGATTGAACCCACGACCCCCGGAGCCACAATCCGGTGCTCTGCCAACTGAGCTACACCCACCAGAACCACGCC
>VFKT01000307.1 GCA_009885395.1 Deltaproteobacteria bacterium
AAGCCCCGCGTTTTCACCGGCACCACCCTGATGCGGCTCTTGATTCGCAGGCTCACAGCGCACGGCCTCGCCCCGATGCCATCTGCCCTCCGACTGCACGCGGTTTCGGTCTGCACTGCCGAGGAGGTCGAGGTCATCCTCGGCCTCTGTCCAAACCATGAAATCTGGAGTGTCGCCGGTCCAGCATGCCCCTCGGTCCGGCGCGCGGCCCACTATTTGCGCGCTCAGGGCGGCGTTCGCGCAGGCCGGGTGTTCTCGTCGCAGCAGGCGCTGCAGCAGGCCGGTTTCGATGCCGACTCGGATCCGGCCCAGCCGGCGTTCCTGGCAGCACTTCGCCGCAGCGCGCTCGAACGAATCTGGGACTTCGCCTTCGAATTCGCGAATTGCAGCGTACATCTGGCCAGTCGCGCGCTGGGTGGCAGCGTGGCACGCGGCTTCGTGCTCGAGCGTGCCCTGGCGCGTCGCCTGCGCGGCCGGGAAGGGCCACGCAGGCGACTGCGGAGGAATTGAGCCGATGCAGGAACATCGGCGTGCGGAAATCTGCTCAGTCGATGATCCGCATGCGGTAGAACGAGCGCCAGACGAAGACCACGCTGATTCCGAAGAAGAGCAGCGCGAGCAGCCGTCCAACCATCGGGCCCTGGGTGCTGTTCAGGAAGACGCCCATCTCCACAGCCAGCAGGCCAAAGAGGGTGGTGAATTTGATGATCGGGTTCATGGCCACCGAGGAGGTGTCCTTGAAGGGGTCGCCGACGGTGTCGCCGACCACCACCGCGTCGTGCAGCGGCGTGCCCTTCATTTTCAGTTCGGTCTCCACAATTTTTTTGG
This sequence comes from Deltaproteobacteria bacterium, assembly GCA_009885395.1. Lineage (GTDB taxonomy): Bacteria > Desulfobacterota > Binatia > UBA12015 > UBA12015 > SXLG01. The sequence goes on from VFKT01000307.1 coordinate 829, forward strand.
CATTATCCCAGGAGCCGCCGGCATTGGCCATGAAGATCGCCTGATAGAGGCCGAAAAGAGCGATCGAAATCAGGTAGCCGATGAAGAAGAAGGGCTCGACAAGCGCGAATGCGAGCGTCGAGAAGAACACCGCCAGGAAGATGTTGAACATACCCTTCTGCGCGTATTGCGTGCAGATTTCGACCACGGCCCGGCTGTCGGCCACCGAGGCGCGGGTGACGCCGTCGAGCTTGATATTGGCCTTGATGAACTCGACCGCACGGTAGGCGCCGGTCGACACCGCCTGGATGGCCGCTCCGGTGAACCAGAAGATGACCGCACCGCCGGTGATCAAGCCGAGCAGGAAGGGCGGGTGCAGGATTGAGAGATATTCCAGATTGACGGTGAGCCCATGGGTGAGCCCGACGATGATCGAGAAGATCATCGTGGTGGCGCCAACCACGGCCGTGCCGATCAGCACCGGCTTGGCGGTCGCCTTGAAAGTGTTACCAGCGCCGTCGTTCTCCTCGAGTAGATCCTTGCCACGCTCAAAGTTCGGATCAAAGCCGAAATCGCGTTTGATCTCCTGACGGATGTTCGGGATCTCCTCGATCATGCTGAGTTCGTAGACCGATTGTGCGTTGTCGGTGACCGGGCCGTAGGAATCTACCGCGATCGTCACCGGACCCATGCCGAGGAAGCCGAAGGCCACCAGTCCGAAAGCGAATACAGCGGGGGCCTGCATCAGGATGCCAAGCCCTTGCTCCGAGACCAGGTAGGCGATGGCCATCAATCCCATGATAGTTAGACCCAGCCAGTAGGCGCTGAAATTGCCGGCGACCAGGCCGGCGAGAATGTTCAGCGAAGCGCCACCTTCCCTGGAGGCGGTGACAATTTCCTTGACGTGCGCCGAATTGGTCGAGGTGAAGACCTTCACCAACTCGGGAATGATCGCGCCGGCGAGCGTGCCGCAGCTGATGACGGTGGAGAGCTTCCACCATAGCGTGGTGTCGCCGCCGAGCTCGGGGATCATGAAGGCCGAGACCAGATAGGTCAGGGCCACCGAGAGGAGCGACGTGACCCAGACGAGCTGTGTCAGGGGTTTTTCGAAGTCCATCTTGGCGCCGTCCTGGTAGCGCGCCTTCACGCTCGCTTCGTTGCCCAGGTAGGCAACACCCGACGCGATCACCATCATGACGCGCATCGCGAAGATCCAGACCAGCAGCTTGACCTGCACCAATGGATCTTGGACGGCCAGCACGATGAAGGTGATCAGGGCGACACCCGTCACACCATAGGTCTCAAAGCCGTCGGCGGTGGGGCCCACTGAATCGCCAGCGTTGTCGCCCGTGCAGTCGGCGATGACGCCGGGGTTGCGAGCATCGTCTTCTTTAATCTTGAAGACGATCTTCATCAGGTCGGCACCGATGTCGGCAATTTTGGTGAAAATGCCGCCGGCGATACGCAAGGCGGCCGCGCCGAGCGACTCGCCGATGGCAAAGCCGAGGAAGCAGGCTCCGGCATAGGCGCCCGGGATGAAGAGCAGGATGGCGAGCATGAAGAGCAACTCGACCGAGATCAGCATCATGCCCACACTCATGCCGGCCCGCAGCGGGATGGCATAGACCGAATAAGGCTTGCCGGTCAGGCTGATGAACGCGGTTCGCGAGTTCGCCAGCGTGTTGATCCGGATGCCGTACCAGGCAACGCCGAAGCTGCCCCCCATGCCGATCAGGCTGAAGAGCATGATGATGCCGATTTTGTAGGCTTCAAGACCGATCATCGCGAAATAGGCGATGATGACGGTGCCGATGAAGACTTCGAGCACCAGCAGCAACTTTCCCTGTTGGACGAGATAAGCTTTGCAAGTTTCGTAAATGAGATCCGAGATCTCGGCCATCGAGCGATGCACCGGCAGCTTGCGCACTTCGAGGTAGGTGTAGAGCCCAAAAAGCAGACCGCCCGCACACACCAGAAGTCCACCGAGCAGGAACTGATGGCCATCGAGGCCAAAAAAGCTGCCCTGGCGAAGGTTGGGCAGCACGATGCTCACCTCGCCTCCGGGAGTGTGGGCCGCTTCTCCAGCTGCCCATGCGGCGAGCGGGGTGAGCAGGCATAACAGCCCAGGCAGCAGGCTCATCAAGGCCTTGAACGGGCGGGAAAAAGGTTTAGCAAGCATCATTTTTCGACAGTCCTCTACTCTTAAGTAAGAGTGCTTCCCAGGGACCGGCATGGCGTGGCAAAGGGCTTCGACCTGGGCTGTCCACGACCCGCCGGGACCGGCACTCGGGGCTTTCTTAATCGTATGGGGCCATGGGGGGCAACCTCGGCCCGCATGGTCCCCGCTTGTAAGAAGGCTGTCGGTTCCGGCATGACGAAGGATGAACCAGGGTCCGACCCCTTATGACGCAAAGCTCCAAACCATGATGCTCGATCCGGGCTCTGATGCACCGCGCCGCAAACCTGGGCTGGCCCTGCATAGCCGCATCCTGCTCGGGCTCCTTTTCGGCGTCAGCGCGGGCTTGCTGGCCAACGTCACCTTGGGCGGCGACGATCCGCGCCTGCTCTGGGTGGTGCGCAACCTCACCGAGCCGGTGGGGGTCCTCTTCCTGCGCGGCCTGCTGATGATCGTGGTGCCGCTGATCGGCTCGTCGCTGGTGCTCGGCGTGGCGGGCATTGGCGACGTGCGGCGGCTCGGCCGGGTCGGGGCCCGGACCTTCCTCTATGCCCTGGTGGTTTCGGCAATCTCGGTCGCGATCGGCCTTGGCCTCGCGAACCTGATCCGCCCCGGTGAGCGGGTGCGGCCGGAGACGGCCGAACAACTCAAGCTCCGCTACTCGACGGCCGCGTCGCAATCCGTGGCCTCGGCGCAAGGCGTCGCGCCCTCGACCGATGCGCCCCTTCTGCAGGTGGTGAAGACGCTGGTGCCTTCGAACCCGGTGCAAGCCATCGCCGGCGAAACGCCGCAGATGTTGCAGTTGATGTTCTTTGCCCTGGTGGTGGGGGTGGCGACGACGCTGCTTCCCCGCGCCACCATCGATCCCTTCCTTCGCGTCGTGGAAGGAATCTATGCGATTTCGGCCAAGGTGGTCGATCTCATCATGCGGGCGGCCCCCTATGCGGTGGCGTGCCTGCTCTTTACGACCGTCTCGCATTTCGGTCTGGATCTGCTGGTCGCCCTCTTCTGGTTCGTACTAACGGTGTTGCTCGGGCTTGGGCTGCAGATGTTCGGGGTCTACAGCGCCTCGGTTCATTTCCTCTCGGGGATTCCGCCGCGTGAATTTTTCCGTCGCGTCAAGACGGTGATGCTGACGGCTTTCTCGACCTCTTCGTCCAATGCCACTCTGCCGACGGCCTTGCAGGTTTGTGAACAGAATCTGGGTGTGCCGCGCGAAATCTCAGGCTTTGTCCTGACCATCGGGGCGACCGCGAACCAGAACGGCACGGCGCTCTACGAAGGCGTGACCGTGCTCTTTCTGGCGCAGCTCTCTGGCGTCGAGCTGTCGTTCGCGCAGCAGTTGATGGTGGTCTACCTCGCCATCCTTGGCGGCATCGGGACCGCCGGCGTGCCGTCGGGCTCGATCCCCTTCATCGTGCTGGTGCTGGCCACAGTCGGCGTGAATCCGGCCTTGATTGGAATCATTCTCGGCGTCGATCGCATTCTCGATATGTGTCGCACGACGCTGAATGTGGTCGGCGACCTGACGGCAGCGACCTACGTCGCGCGCGCCGAGGGCTTCGAGCTGCTCGGCGAGCCGGGTCGTTCCCGATCGCCGACAGACTGATGCTCCCGTCGAGGAAGCCGACGAGGCGTCCTGGCCGCGCGACAGCCAATGATTATCGAAACCTGCGCCCGGGCGAGGCTACGCGACGCAGGAGTCCGAGGGTGCCGGCTCTCCGATTGTTCCGACCGCATCGTCAAGTCGCCGGCCCCGCATCCAGCTGCCGCCGTCGGGGTCGAGCAGCACAACGCCGAGCGACCCCGGATGCTCGACTTCGAGCTGCACGCCGGCGCTGAGAAAAGCCCCGGTCGGCGGCAGCTCCATCCGGCCGAGATGCCATTCGATCCGGTCGGCGTCGAAATCGAACGAAAACGTCTCTTGGCGCCGCAGCCCTTCGCGTGGACAGAAGGCCTCGTCGAGCGCCAGCACGGCAGCGCTTTGGGCACGCAACTCGTCGCTCGCGCCATGCGTCGCGAGCCAATCTTCGACGACGCGCGAAATGGTGGCGAAGCTGCGTTCCCGGGCCTTGAGAGCGGCGACATAGAGGGGTGAGCGGTTCTCGTAGACCGTCATCCGGTCGCTGAGGTCGAACTCGGGCAGGTCGGCAGCCGCGTCGGCCGCCAGCGCCCGCAGCACCGCCCGCAAAAGCGGCGAGACCGGGATGCCGCCCTGCAGCGCGAGGAAGCGCACGGTGAGTGGCATGACGTAGCCGCGGATCAGGACGATATGCGCCGAGATCAGGAAGTAGCCTTCGATGCCCTCGTTGCGGTCGAAGGTATGGCAGCCGACGACATACTCGCCCTTGGCACGGCCGTAGCCGGCGACCGGGATGGCATCGATTTTATACTCGTCGCGGCGAGCGTAGAACTCGGTCCCCGGCAGTAGCGTGTAGCCAAAAATATTGATATTCGGAAACTGCGCCGCGAGACGGTCGAGGTGGCCCTCGAACTCGTTCAGGTTGTCGCCGGGCAGACCCCAGATCAGCTCGGTCGCAATCGAGATCCCGGCCTCGGCCATGGCCTTGGCGATCGGCTCGTATTCGTTCGAGCGCATATTCTTGCGGTGGGCCAGCTCCAGCGCCAGCGGCGTCAGGGTTTGCAGAGCCAGGTTGTAATGCTGCAGCATCCCGGCCTCGTGCATCATCAGGACGATCTCCTGGACGCGGGAGTTATGGTGTTTGTGCCAGGAGGTGGCGAAGGTGGAGGGCCGCCCGGTGCGCGTCTTCAGCTCGACCAGGATACGGGCCTTGTCGACATCGGCCTTCAGCGCGCC
>VFKT01000075.1 GCA_009885395.1 Deltaproteobacteria bacterium
ACGATCGCGCCGCCGAGCACGCGCGCCATCAGCCCTTCGGCGACCGCCCCGCCGTCGGTCGTCGGAGTCGCTCCCGAGAGCCCGAAGTCACGCGACGCAAGCGCTGATTCAGCATAATCCACCTGTCGGCCCGCGACCCGGCACCATGCCGGAGTATAGTTGTCCCGCCGGATCCACCAGAAAATACCACCGAAGAGGGTGAGTCCTTCTGCTGCCCAGAAGCCCAATGCCGCCGAGACGATCGCCTCGGCCGGACCCATCAAATGACCCAGCAGATAATACTGCGCGATCTCACGGATGCCCTCGCCAGCCACGGTGAAGGGGCTCAGGACAGTCGCAAAAATTTGAATTGTCGAGCCGAAGGTGACCTGCCAGAATCCCGCCTGGGCGGCACTGACGCCGATCGCCAGCGCCGTGAAGAAATACATCGCGGCGGTGGTGAAATGAACGACGAAGGAAAGAGCCGCCGCCTGCAGCAGCACGCCCCGCTTGCCACCGTAGGCTGCGATCGCCGCGCCGAGGCGTTGCAAGAAACCGGTGTAGGAGCCAAGCGGCACCCGTTTGACCGCCCAATCGATGAGGCGCGGTCCCGGCCAGCCGAAGAGGGCGAAAATCACCACCAGCGGCAGTAGCGCCACCGGAATAGTCAAGGCCATGATCTGCCCGGCCCGCTCGCCAAAAATGCTGATCCCAAAGGGCAATGCCACCAGATAGGTGAGGAAGATGCCGGCGAAGCCCAGCACTTTTTCAACCAGGGTGGCGCCGGAGGCTTCCACCGATCGGCCGGAGAAACGCGAGGCGTCGTAGAGCTTGTAGCCGTCGAGCCCGATCGTCGAGGGCAGGAAGGTGCCGAGAAAACGCCCGATCAGGAACGAACCAAAGATGTGACGGAAGGGCAGATCGATGCCCTGCCCGCGCAGCAGCAAGGTCCAGCGCCACATGCTGGCGAGAATGCCGACGAATTTGATGAGTGTGGCGAAGAGGACGAACTCGAAAAATCTCGTCAGATCGATACGCGGCAGAAACTCGCGGATCACCTCAAGCGTGGTCTGGGGATTGCCGGCCTCATCCGTGACCTTATGCGCGAAGAGGAGGTAGAAGGCCCCGACGGTCAGGCCGGCCTTCACCAGGAATTTCAGGGCGGAGCGAAGGCCACCTCCAGCGGGCGGGGCTGCACTGAGTCGATCTGCCATCTTGAAGGAACCTCGCCCGTACGATGCAGGACCGCCGGGTCTTTGAATGGGGGAGCTGAACCTGAACGCGGACGCAAAGGAACCGCATGCTCAGGAGAGTATCGGCACCACGCCTGGCGGGCAATATAGCGGCCCGCGCCCGCGGAGGCGCGACTCGGAGAAGATAGCCGACTCATCGAGTTCCGCCCGCGCTGCCGGGTGGAACACCCCGTCGTTCACGACAACAGCTTCGCCCGCAGCGCAGAGCAAAAGCGCGCATCCAAGCCACCGGCCGAGGCCGGCCTAAAGTCGAAATTATTGCCAGATTCGCGCCCGGAGTGTTCTTGATGCGTGAAAAATCTCAAGAGAGTTGGCCGGAGGCCTTCGTTTGTGGCGGAAATCGGCTCAGCGCGCCCCTCGCGAGGGCATCTCGACCTCGGCAACGGCCTGCGACGTCATCTGGCCGCGATGGTTCTCGGTCCAGAGGTCCAGCTTGACGATGTTCTTGCCGCCGCGCTCGAGCTTCTCGACCACCTTACCGCTCGCCCAGGTGACGTCACCCAGATAGTTGAACCGCTTGTAGCGGGCTTCGACGAAGGCGAGATGGGCATCGTCGCCCATCCAGTTGGTGGCGGCATGGCACATCCAGGCCAGCCGCTCGAGCCCGAGGTCGTACGCACCGGCGAGGCCCAGCGTCTCCTGGGTGAAACGATTATCCCAATGCACGCGCTGCGGCGGCTCGGGCACACCTTGCTCGTTGGGCACCATCAACATCGGGTGACGGCGCCAGGCTTTGGCCGCGACCGTGTTGCCGATCAGATACATGCCAAAACACGATTCGAAGGCGATCTCGGCGGTACCTGTGAGCGGCCCCTTGATGACGCGACCAAGAGTCTCGCCAACCTCGACGTCCTCGAAGAAACGCTCGGCGGTGCGCTCCTCGCGCTCGTATTCGGCCATGAACCCGGCGATCTCTTCGGGTGTCCAGCTCGCGAGCGAATCCTGTTCTTTGTATTTACTGGCGTCACGGGTTTTATTGCGATCGGCCCGCATATAGGTGTCGGAGCGCTTGCCGATATACTCGCCCTCAACCGTATGATAGACGGCCTCGTAGGTCTGGTACACCGTGCGGCCGTCGGTGAAGCGGCTTTCCTTCTCGACCACATCTTTCAAATACGAACGCGAGGTGATCCGATCGCCCGAGAGCACCGGACGCGCCCATTCGTAATGCGAGCCCGTCCAGATCGAATGAACACCCGGCAAGCCTTCGGGCAGACCGGCCGAACCCGGCGCGCTGAGAGTATCGAAACAACGCAGCACAATGCCGGGGCAAATCTGACGGCCCCAGCGGGTGCGGCGAGCGTACTCGGGGTCGGTATAAAGCGGGCTCAGATCCCCGACAGCGTGGGCAAGATGCCAACAGGTGTCGCGGTTGACCTCGGTCCGCCAGGGTTGCCGCCCTTCGAAGCCCTCGCCGATGCGGACC
>VFKT01000393.1 GCA_009885395.1 Deltaproteobacteria bacterium
ACGAGACGCTCGATTCCAATGCGGCCGCGCCCCGGCGCCGCGCGGCCTCAAGCTGCTCGCAAGCCAACCACGCCGTCTCGGCTGCTTTGGCAAGATCGCCTTCGAGCGCCTCGGGGTCGCTCGAGGCGCCGGTCGCTGCCTCGAGATCCTCAGCAAGTCGACGGCGGACCTCACAAAGATCAACCAGATCATTGACACGATGCTTGCGCCCCAGGCGCTCCAACTGCGCGAGGCGCTCTTCCAGACCGTCGAGTCTGGCGGCGGCATCCTCGATCGGATCGCCGAAGCCCTGGAGCAAACGGGCCGCCTCGCGTAACGGCGCCACGCACTCGGCCAGCAGCTCCGCCGCAGCGGCCAGTTCGGCATCCAGTGTCGCCACATCGGCGAGGCGACGCGCTTGTCGTTCAATGCGGGCCAAGGCCGGGGCCTCTGGCCCATCGATTTCGGCAAGCGCCTCCTCGGCGGCCCGTCGCAGCCGATCCATATGACGAAGCCGCTCCCGCTCGGCACGCAAACTCTCGATGGCGTCGGGCTCATCGACACCAAGGCGCGTGAGTTCCTCCACGTCGAATCGCAAGATCTCGCACCGACGCTCCAATTCGTCGCGACCCCGTGCGAGCAGCTCGATCCGGCCAATGACGCGCTGGACGCCCTCGAAGCCTTCGTTGAATTTTCGCTTGATATCAAGCAGGCCGGCGGCGGTATCCAGCAGGCCGACGTGCGCCTCGGGCCGCACCAGCTCGAGCGCGGCGTGTTGCCCCTGTTGGCGAAGGGCGTTCTGGCCGAGACGTGCCAGCACCGTGAGCGGCACGCCGCGACCCTCCACGAGGGCGCGTCCGCGGCCGGCTTTCGGGATATCGCGCTGCACCAGCAGCGTGCCACCTGAGAACCCCAGAGCGAGCGCGTCCTCGGCCAGGATCCCACCATCGACCCGCAGCGTCACTTCGATCCGGGCCTGCGCCCGGCCGACCCGCACCACCTCGCCCGTTGCACGGGCACCAAAGACCAGCTCGATCGCCCGCAAAAGCAAAGTTTTCCCGGCCCCTGATTCGCCCGTGACAACAATCAGACCGGGGCCGAGTTCGATCTCGACATCCTCGAGAAGCGCCAGATCCCGAACTCGGAGGCGTTCAAGCACGAGTCATCAGCTCCGGCCCCAACCGAGCTTCGTCCTTAGAAGATCATAGAAATCGTGACGCGGTGAGCGCACCATCAGCACCTGATATTCGCAGCGGGTCACCAGCACGGCATCATCGGGTCCAAGTCGCACGGTTTCCTGGCCGTCGAGGGTGAGCAGCAATTCTTCGCGAGGGGGGCCGAGACGAAACTCCAGCCGGGCAGAATCATCCACCACTACCGGCCGCACGCTCAGTGTATGCGGGCAAATCGCTGCCAGAATATGAACCCGAACCGAGGGATGGATCGCCGGCCCACCCGCCGAAAGGTTGTACGCCGTCGATCCGGTCGGGGTGGAAACGATCAAGCCATCGGCAGAAAACCGGCCAAGCAGGCTGCCCTCGATGCGCACCTCGATATCGACGGTACGCCCCAGCGAACCCCGGCTGAGCACGGCATCGTTGAAAGCCTGGAACGATTCCTCCAACCCATCGACGCGCCGCACGGTCGCGCGCAACATTCCCCGTCGCTCAACCAGCGCCGTGCCTCCGAGGACGGCAGCGAGACTCGCCTCGATTTCGCTCTCCATGATCTCGGTGAGGAATCCGAGGCCACCGAGATTGACCCCAAGCACCGGCACCTCGCGCGCGCCGGCGAGACGGGCGGTCGCCAGGAAGGTGCCATCCCCGCCCAGCACGGCAATCGCGTCGGCGCGGGCAAACATCTCGAGCTTGGTGGCGCTGGCGACTCCCAGATCGGCAGCACAATCCGGCTCGGCCAGGACGGCGACCTTGGCGTCACGCGCCCATTCCACGACGCGGACGGCGACCTCGTGGGCGCGCGGTGCACTCCGCTTTCGGACGAGACCCAAGATCGCCATGGCGTCGCGACTCGCTAGCATACCCGAGAACGGCGTGTCTAACTCGATCCCGTGTCGCGCCAGACCGATCTCTTCACTGACAGCGACACGGCAGCGCGCGCCGCCTCGACGGACCACCAGAGGCGGCCCCCGGCCAGCGCACCTTTGGCCGAACGCATGCGGCCGCGCCAACTCGACCAGGTGCTTGGACAGGACCACGTCCTCGGCCCCGGCCGGATTCTCCATGCCCTGATCGCGCAGGCCCGCCCGGTTTCGATCATCCTCTGGGGCCCTCCCGGCAGCGGCAAGACCACCCTGGCCCGGCTTCTTGCCGGAGCTTTCGGGACCCGCTTTGTCGCCCTCTCGGCTGTCCTCTCAGGCGTCAAGGATTTGCGATCTGTGGCTGACGAGGCTGCCGCGCATGCCAGAGCCGGCCGCGCGACGATCGTTTTGATCGACGAAATCCATCGTTTCAACAAAGCCCAGCAGGACGCGCTGCTGCCGCATGTCGAAAGCGGTTCGATCACGCTGATCGGGGCGACCACCGAAAACCCCTCCTTCGAAGTGATCTCCCCACTCCTCTCCCGCCTCCGGGTGGTCCGCCTCGAAGGGCTCGACGACGAAGCCCTGGCGACGCTGATCGATCGGGCCCTCGCCGACGTCGAGCATGGACTTGGCGCGAGCGGAATTTCCGCTCTACCCGAGGCCCGACAAAGGATGGTCGCGCGCGGTCGCGGCGATGCCCGCGCGACACTCGGCATCCTCGAAATCTCGGCGCAATTGGCGCAAGCCGCCGGCAAGATGGCGATCGAGGCCAGCGTGGTCGACGAGGCTGCACAGGAACGCTGGCTCCTCCACGACCGCGCCGGCGATCAGCATTTCGACGTCGTCTCGGCCCTCATCAAAAGCCTTCGAGGCAGTGATCCCGATGCCGCGTTGTACTGGCTCGCGCGCATGGTCGAGGCCGGCGAGGATCCCCTCTTCATCGCGCGTCGCCTGGTGATCTTCGCCAGCGAGGATATCGGCAACGCGGATCCGGCCGCCCTGACCCTGGCGCTTTCCGTCAAGGACGCTGTCCATTTCGTCGGCTGGCCGGAGGCCCGGATCGCCTTGGCGCAGGGCACGACCTATCTGGCTTGCGCGCCAAAATCGAACGCCAGCTATGCGGCGTTGGAGCGGGCCCGCGCCGAGGTCCGCTCCAGCGGCGCCCTCGCCGTACCGCTGCATCTGCGCAACGCGCCAACCGCGCTGGCGCGTTCGATGGGTCACGGTAAAGAGTATCTCTACCCACACGATCAGCCGGGCCACCATGTGGCGCAGAACCATCTACCGGAACAGCTGCTCGGTCAGCGTTTCTTCGAGCCCAGTGACCAGGGTGCCGAACTTGACCAGCGCGCCCGTCTGGAAAGATGGCGGCAAATGCAGCAACCGGCCGCCCTGCGGCCGAAGACCCCTTAGGGCCGAGCTTCAACCAGCCGCCTCGGCGAGATCGGCGAGGACGCCGGGATCGATGCGGCCCCGGAACGAAGCTTCCGCCTCGTCCCGCAAGGTGTCGCCGCGTCCCTGGTAGCGCGGCGAATAGTGGAAGACCTTCAGGCGATGCACCCGGGCCATGCGCCCGATGGCCCCTGCCTCGGCCGCCGTGAGGTGGTAGCGGCGCGCCGCCTGATCCCGATCGGCATCGAGAAAGGGCGACTCGCAAAAAAGCACATCGGCCCGGTGCAGCACCGGCAGCAGCACGGCAAGGTTCTCGGGCATGAAGCGGGTATCAACCACATAACCGAGTTTCTGCCCCGAGGTGATGCGAACCAGCCGGCGCAACTCGCCAATGCTGAGCCCGGTGCTACCGCCCTCGATCCGTTGCACATCAAGCATGGTATCGTCGGGAGCCTCGTTGCGGATGAGCGTCTTGAGAGTCTGCAACCATCGTCCCGGTTGAAATCCCGCCTCCCGAAGGACCACCGGATCGACGTTCAGATGCGTTGGCTCCTCGATCGCAAACGACAGGCAAGGAATTTTATGATCTGTGATCGCACAGCGGACCTGGAAGTTTCCATCTTGATAGAGAACCGGCGTGCGTCGCCCCTCGGAGCCATCCTCGACCGGCGGGTAGACCACGGGCTCGAGTTCCTCGCGCTGGAACCCGGTCGCAGCACGGAATTTCCAGCGTCGGAAACCGGTCTCAGTGACCTCGGTGACATCGAAAGCAAACGAGTAGCTCTCGGTCAGATTCCAGATGTAACCGCGAAGCTTGCCCTCGACACAATCGCCGATCCCGGCTGGCCCCCAGAGTTGTAGCGTCTCGTCACGGCTCAGAAAGA
>VFKT01000017.1 GCA_009885395.1 Deltaproteobacteria bacterium
CCGTCGGCGAGCAGATCGCCTACGTCGGGTCGCTCTGGGATCGGATCGCGGCACGTGAGCAGGACGTGCACGTTCCCGCCGCCCACCGAGCGGAGTTGGAGCGGCGTCTCGCGGAGCATGCCGCGTCAGCGGTAACCGTTCACGGGGTCTGCATGGTTGTGGCCATACGTGATCATATGCGACGGGGGATCGACAGATCGGTGGCGGCATGATCAAAGCTCAGTGTGGTCGACTGGCGAGACGCGAAGATCGCGATGTTGGAGGCGGTGGTGGCGCAGCAAGCGGCCATCATCGCGAAGCTCGAAGCTCGCATTGCCGAACTGGAAGCGAAGTTCGGCCAGAATTCGTCGAACTCCGGGAAGCCGCCGTCGAGCGACAGTCCAGCGGCGCGAGCCGGACGGAACAAGAAGGGGCCGAGTGGCCGCAAGCCCGGCGGCCAACCTGGACACAAGGGTCATCAGCGTGCGCTCGTGCCGCCCGAGAAGGTTACGCGCTCGCACGATCGCTTTCCGAAGCGATGCGCATGTTGCCAGCACGAACTGCCGCAGGTGTCGCACGGCGATCCGATTCGGCATCAGACCGTCGAGGTCCCGAAGATCGAGCCCGACGTCACAGAGAACCGCTTGCACGCGGTCGAATGCCCGGGGTGCGGCAAGGTCACGCGCGCCCAGCTCCCCAAAGGCGTGCCGCTCGGTATGTGCGGGCCGAACCTCATGGCCTTCATCACGCTGCTGGTGGGCGTCTACCACATGAGCCGTCGCGACGCGGTTTCGTGCGTCGGCGACGTGCTCGGGGTCAAGATCTCGCTGGGCGCGGTCAGCAAGGTCGAGGGACGCGTCGCAGTGATGCTCGCCCCGGCGCACGAGGAGGCCGCCGCGCTCGTGAAGCGCGCCCACGCGAAGTACGCCGACGCCACCGGCTGGTTCCGCAAGGCGGCTGCCCGCACCCTCTGGGTGATCGCCAGCAAGCTCGCGACCGTGTTCCACATCGTGGCCGACGGAAAGCGAGAGGAATTCCAGAAGCTCGTTGGCACGCTCGGCGTGCTGATCACCGATCGCGGCTCGCAATTCGGCTTTTGGGCGATGGAGCGGCGGCAGATCTGCTGGGCTCATCTCATCCGCAAATACGTGGCCTTCTCCGAGCATGCCGATCCCCGAGCCGCGCAACTCGGCGAGACGCTCGTGTTTCTCACGCAGGCGCTCCTGTCGCACTGGCACGACGTCCGCGACGGAACGATGTCGCGCGGGGAGTTCCAGAATTTCGTCGCCAACCTCCGCCCGATCTTCGAGGGCCACTTGGCGCGAGGGGTCGCCTTCCGTCTCGACGGCGTAAGCGGTTCGTGCGCGCATATGGTGAAGCACGCCGAGGCGCTCTGGACGTTCGCCCACGCGCCGGGCGTACAGCCCACGAACAATCACGGCGAACAGGAACTCCGAGGTTTCGTCATGTGGCGCAAGCGGAGCTTTGGCTCGCAGAGCGAGCGCGGAGACCAGTTCGCCGAGCGCGTCATGAGCGTGGTTCACACGCTCCGAAAGCAGGACCGACACGTCCTCTCCTTTCTTCGCGACACCATAGCTGGCTCTCTACGCGGCACGTCGATTCCATCGCTCATGCCGACGACCCCGTGAACGCTTACGAGATTCGCTGGTGACGGCGCTCGCGGGCGC
>VFKT01000253.1 GCA_009885395.1 Deltaproteobacteria bacterium
AATTAGCGGAAGCCCGGGCTGGTGCGATTGGTCGAGTGCGCTGTCGCCGCCGTGCCCGCTCAAGTCGGGAGCGGCAGCGGCCGACCCATTGCCCGCGAAGCGCGCCATCTGGGCGGAGAGGAAGGAGCCGGAATGCCGCGCCAACAGGTGCTCGCGCTGCTCGATCACCAGATGCTTCGGATTCAGCGATTTGTTGGTATTGACGGTCGGGCAGTTCAAGGTGCAGCGGCCGCATTCCAGACACGCGGCCATATCCAGCAACTGCTTCCAACTGTATTCCTCGATCTTCTCGACGCCAAAGGTTTCGGCGTTCTCGAAGTCCTCCACCGGCGTAAGGCGCATGCCCCGGTCGAGTTTTTTGAAGAAAAGATTGACCGGCCCGATGAACATATGTCGCAGCTTGGTCGAGGTGAGCGAGTAGAGAAGCGTCAGTACGATCGCGAGATGGACGATCCAGATCCAATAATGTGTGGCCTCACCCGCACCGAGTTGGCGAAAGCCCCTGGCGAACAAGGCACCGACATAGGCCAGTCCAACCGAGCTCTCGGGTTGGGCGGTGATCCGCGAGCCTTCGAGCATGAAGCCGGTGAAACCGACCAGCCAAAGCAGCATCAACGGGAAGCCGTAGCCCGATTCGTTCTCGAAGGTGCTCGCCATTTTGGCGGGCTGTTCGAGGGCGCGTGTGGCGGCCGCCTGGCGTCGCCACAGAAAAACACTCGAAGAGAAGACCAGGCCGACCCCGGCCGTATCCATCACCAATTTGTAAACCGCGTAGAAGGCACCGTTGTAGAAATCGAGCGGGGTATCGAATTCGACCGTCACCAATGCGGTGCCGACGAAAAGCGTCACGAACGAAACCAGCAGCACCTGGTGGATGATGCCGGCCGGTTCGCGCACCACGCGGCCCTGGCCGACACCCTCGAAAAGTGCGCGTGCGAAGCGCTCACGCAGCCGATCAAAGCGGTTTTCGGGCTGTCCCAGACGCACCACGCGGGCCCAGCGCCACAGCGGCCAAGCGATCGTCAGCCCCCAGAACAGGAAAAGAACAAAGGGGAGCCCAAGACTCAGGAAGCCCAGGATTTGGATGAAATGGGTGCTGAACGCTTCCGGCGCGCCCTCCGCGATCTGGCGCGTTCCGCTCAGGCTGAGTTCGTCCATTCCGCCTCCTCCATATGCGCGGCTGCTTTTCTGCCACGCGTTGGGAAAAACGATAGCCTCGTTCGGCTGCGGGCGCACGCCCGGGCGATCAGCTTGCCTTGAGCTTCTTCACCTCGGCGTCCATCTCGGGCACCGCCTTGAAGAGGTCGGCGACGAGGCCGTAATCGGCCACTGAGAAGATCGGCGCATCGCCATCTTTGTTGATGGCGACGATGGT
>VFKT01000072.1 GCA_009885395.1 Deltaproteobacteria bacterium
CTGCCAGGCCCAACCTCAGCCAGCCTTCCCACCGCCCAGAACCGCCGTCTCCACGTTTCACGTGAAACATCGCTCTCCCGCAAGCCCGGCCTGCCAACGTCCCGCTCAGCTTCGCTCACCAACCTCGCCGAAAAACTCTTCTGCCAGGCCCAACCTCAGCCAGCCTTCCCACCGCCCAGAACCGCCGTCTCCACGTTTCACGTGAAACATTCTCGCGCCTGCCCTCAAAGTTTCTTGCGCCCGCCCACAAGAAATCCACCCGAATCGAGCGATCCTGCTGGACCCCGCAGCAAGATCTGGTAGTCAGGGCGGCCGAACATGGGACGGGTTATCGCGATCGCGAACCAGAAGGGTGGGGTCGGTAAAACGACAACGGCCGTGAATCTCGCGGCCGGCCTTGCCCTTCAGGGACGCAGTACCCTGCTGATCGACATCGATCCTCAGGGAAGCGCCACCAGCGGCGTTGGGCTTCGTCTTGGGCCGGGCGAGATCTCGATTTACGAAATCCTCTTGGGCGAAGCACCGGCTGAACGGGGCGTGCGCCGGACCATGATCCCGCATCTGCAAGCCATCGCGGCCAGCGGGGATCTGGTCGGAGCCGAAATCGAGTTGGTCGGGATGGAAGAGCGCGAATACCGGCTCCGCAAGGCCCTCTCGGCGTTGCGTTGGCGCTACGATTTCGTCCTGATCGATTGTCCACCATCTCTAGGCTTGATTACGCTAAACGCGCTGACGGCGGCGGACAGCCTCCTGATTCCCTTGCAATGCGAGTATTACGCCCTGGAAGGCCTCTCCGCCCTGCTGACCACCGTCAGCCTGGTTCGCGAAAAACTCAACTCGGCGCTTGAGATCGAGGGGCTGCTGCTGACCATGTACGACCGCCGCAATACCCTGGCGCGGCAGGTCGCGGAGGATGTGCGCACGCATTTCCCCGACAAAGCTCTCAATACCATGATTCCGCGGAACGTCCGCCTGAGCGAGAGCCCAAGCCATGGCCTCCCGGCCCTCCTCTATGATCCATCATCAAAGGGCGCCCTGTCCTACGCCCGATTGGCCAGGGAACTGCTCGGAGAACCTCTGGAGGATTGAAGCGATGGCGGAGAGCAATCGACCTGGAATGCGACGGGCTTTGGGGCGGGGCATTGGCGCCCTGATCCCGAGCAACGCTGGTGCCCGCCGCCCCCCTGCCCCCGGAGACGACGCCGGCCCGGCAACGGAGGCCGCGACCGGCCTGGAGGTGCTGCGCGTCCCGCTCGACACCATCGACGTCAATCCAAGGCAGCCTCGGAGCCACTTCGATCAGGAAGCGCTCGAGGAGCTGGCACGCTCGATCCGCGAAAGCGGGGTCATCCAGCCGGCCCTGGTGCGACCGCTCGAAGGCGGCCGCTACCAGCTCATCGCCGGAGAACGACGCCTGCGTGCCAGTCGGCTGGCTGGGGCCGCCACGATTCCGGTGCTTGTGCAAGACATGAGCGAGGATGCCGCGCTGGTGGTGGCTCTGGTCGAGAACATCCAGCGGGCCGAGCTTGGTCCGCTGGAGGAAGCTCGGGCATTTCAACAGCTCGGGGAAGAATTTGGTCTGACGCAGGACGAGGTCGCCCGCCGGGTCGGCCGCAGTCGGCCCGCCATCGCCAACTCGCTTAGACTCCTGAAGCTGCCCGAGGCGATCCAGAAGGATCTCGCGGCCGGAAGGCTCAGCGCCGGCCACGCCCGCGCCCTGCTCGCCCTCGACGGCGAAGCGGCGCAGCGCAACCTGGCCGAGGAGATCATCCGGCGCAGCCTGAACGTACGGGAAGCCGAAGCCGCCGTTGCCGCCCGCAAACCGGATCCGGCGGGGCGGCGCGTCGTCCGGGCAGATCCCGACCTGGCGCGCATGGAATCCGATCTCGGCCGTGGCCTCGGCACCAAGGTGCGGATCCGCACCGGCCCCAAGGGACATGGCCGAGTCGAGCTCGAGTTCTACTCCGACGACGATCTGGCGCGGCTCGTCGGTCTGCTCGAGCGTGTTCCTCGCAGCGCCCCGAAAAGCGTCTAGCCCCGCTCCTTGCGAAGTCCCTGCCCCAGCTCTCCTGAAACCGCCCTGCCTCGGCCGGCAACCGACCGCCTTCGGCGCGGTTTGTCGGAACTCTGTCGAGCCAGGCGTGCCACGCCCATGCTGCACCTTTGCCAAGGGCTTTCCGCCCTGCCTCGGCAAGCCCTTGTCGACCGATACGGCGTCCCGATGGACACCCCTCGGCTTTGACAGGGCAGCTCAATATGGTAGCGGCTCGCGAGACCGCCCTCGTGGGATTTCCCCGCGCGATCAGCGTTCGTCAAGTTAGGGAAAAATGGCGCTGTTCAGAAAGGACCGTCCGACGCAGGACGTGGCCCCTGTACCGGCCCAGGCCCCCATTGCGGGCGCCGCCGTGCAGCCCACGTTCAGGGAGAATCGGGAAATGACGAAGGGGACTGCTGCATTGGGTGGGGACAGCGCGCTGCTTGGTCGCGGCACGCGAATCACCGGCAAGGTTTTCTTCGAAAGTGCGGCGCGCATAGAGGGCCACGTCGAGGGCGAAATCGAAGCCAAGGGTCTGTTGTCGATCGGTGAACACGCCGTCGTGAATGCCCAGATCGTCGGCACCACGATCGTCGTCCACGGGCGGGTCACCGGCGATATCCGTGCCAGCGAGAAGCTCGAAGTTCGCAGTCCCGGCAAGCTTTTCGGCAACGTCACGACGCCAAGCCTCGTCATCGAGGAAGGCGTTGTGTTCGAAGGACAATGCTCGATGGGAACCACCGACAGCCGGGCCGAGCGGGTCAGCCTGCTCGCCAAAGAAGCACCCGCCTCGGCTGCGGCCGCGACAGCCGCGACGGCAGCCTCAGGCAGCGCACAGGCTGGCGCTCGTCGCGCCGGCGGCCAGGGCTGATCGGCAGAGCGAGATCCCGCCCCATGGTCGAGCTTCCACCCGGCGCAGGTTTCTATGTCCAGATCGTGCTCTTTCTCGCCTTCGCGGCGATTCTGAGAGCCCTCATCCTGGAGCCAACGCAACGTCTCCTGGAGAAACGCCAGAGCCAGACGCATGGCGTATTGCTTGAAGCCGAGAATGCCCGCGAAGAAATCGACCAGCTACGCAAAGATCTCGAGCGTCGTCTGGTCGAGGCCCGCCGTCAAGGATCAATCGCGGGCGATCAGCTGCGGCGTGACGCCGAAGCTGCCGAGCAGAAGCTGCTCGACGATGCGCGCGCCGACGCCGGCCGCGTTCTCGGCGACGTCCGGGCGCGCATCGAGGCCGAGCTGATCGAAGCACGCACGCATCTTCGCGCCGACGCCAACAACCTGGCGCGGAACGCCGCGACGCGTATCCTTGGCCGCTCTGTCGAGGCCCACCTCTGATGCGCCGTACGTCCGCAATCCGGCTCGTCCTCGTCCCGCTGGTTGGTGCCACCTTTGTCGCCCTGTCGGCAGCCGAGACTTGCGCCAGCCAAGGCGGTGGTCACCCCGAACCCAGTTGGTCGCTGACGCTGCTCGGCTTCGCCAATTTCGCGATTTTTTGCTGGATCATCAAACGCTACGCCTGGCCAGCGGTCACCTCCTATCTCCAGGACCGCCGCGACAGCATCGTCACGGCATTCGAGGCGGCCCGCCTTGCCCGCCAGGAAGCCAGCGCACTCCGCGAGGAGTTCGACCGTCGACTGCGCTCGATCGAAGAGGAATCACAAAAGGCCCGCGAAGATCTGCTCTCGCTTGCCCGCTTGGAAGCCGATCGCGTCCTCGTTCAGGCCCGCCAAGCCGGGGATCGCATCCGAGAAGATGCGCGCCTGGTCGCCGACGAAGAAATTTCGCGAGCCCGTCTGGCCCTGCAGCAGGAATGCGCCGAGCTGGTCACCAGTCTCGCCGCCGCGATTCTCACGCGTGAATTTACGGCCGACGACCAGCATCGTTTTGTCGACGATTTCATCAGCCGAAGCCGCGAGGCCGTGCCCTCATGATCGGAGGTCTGGCCAAGCGTTACGCACGTGGGCTGGCCGCCGTCGCGCGTGCTGAGCATCACCTTGAAGCGGTCCTTGCCGAGTTGGAGCAGGTGGCCTCCACTTTGGCCGCCAACCCCGTTCTGGCAAACGCATTGGCGTCACCCATTCTTGTTGCCGAACGCCGCAATGCGCTGATCCATGAGCTTGCGAGGACGCTCCCGCTTTCCGCGACCAGCAGCACTCTGCTTTCGCTTCTTGGCGACCGGCATCGTCTGCCCGAGCTGCCCCGGATCGTCGAGGCCCTGCGGGAAATCGCCGATATCCAAGCCGGCCGCATACGTGGCACGCTTCGCATCGCACGCAAAATCGACGACACTCAACTCGCCCAACTTCGCGAGGCATTGGAGAAAATTCGCCAACGCGCCGTGCTCCTCACGGTCGAGGTCGACCCCTCCCTGATCGGCGGGGTAAGCCTCGAAATGGAGGGGCGCGTCTTTGACGGCAGCGCCAGCGCTCAGCTACGCGCGCTGGCCCATCGCCTGGCCCAGGGCAGGAACGCGGCTTAAACCCCAACCGGGGCAGCCACAGCACGCCGGAATCAACAACCGGGGGGAGATCCGAAACGATGGCGATCCGCGCCGCAGAGATCAGCGATATCATTCGCCAACAGCTCGAAGAGTACACGGGTTCGCTCGAGGTCCATGAAACAGGCCGCGTGCTCTCAACAGGTGATGGCATTGCCCGCATCTATGGCCTCGATCGCGCCGCGGTCGGCGAGCTGCTCGAGTTTCCGCACAACATTTTCGGCATGGTTTTAAACCTTGACGAGGACAATGTCGGCGCGGCACTCTTCGGCGAGGCCCACGAAATCGGCGAAGGCGACGAAGTCCGTCGCACCGGCCGAATCGCCGAGGTGCCAGTCGGCCCTGGCTTGCTCGGTCGGGTGGTCAACGCCCTCGGCCAGCCGATCGACGGCAAAGGCGAGATCGAGGCCACCGAAAGACGCCAGATCGAAGTGAAGGCGCCAGGCATCGTCGCCCGTCAGCCCGTCAAGGAGCCGCTGCAAACCGGCTTGAAGGCGATCGACGCCCTCATCCCGATCGGTCGCGGGCAGCGCGAACTGATCATCGGTGATCGCCAGACCGGCAAGACCGCCATCGCGCTCGATACCATCATCAACCAGCGCGGCGGCGATGTGAAATGCATCTACGTCGCCATCGGCCAGAAGCGCTCGACGGTTGCCCAGGTCGTGGATCGGCTGACCAAAGCCGGCGCGATGGAATACACCACCGTGGTGGCTGCAACTGCGTCTGAATCGGCTGCTATGCAGTACGTCAGCGCGTACTCCGGCTGCAC
>VFKT01000113.1 GCA_009885395.1 Deltaproteobacteria bacterium
AGCGTGTTGGTTGAACTATCATGTCCTAACCGGGGCTCCTCCTTGGCCTGGAGCTCGGGAATGATGCGCTGGGCCAGTTTTTTGCCCAGTTCCACGCCCCATTGGTCAAAGGAGTTGATGCCCCAGACCGTGCCTTGCGTGAAGACCGAGTGCTCGTAGAGCGCGACCAGCTTGCCCAGCGCCGCCGGCGTGAGCTTGTCCAGCACGATGGTGCTGGAGGGGCGATTGCCCTCGAAGGTTTTATGCGGCACCAATGCCTCTGCGACACCCTCGGCCCGCACCTCGGCGGCGGTTTTGCCGAAGGCCAGCGCCTCGCTCTGCGCCAGCACGTTGGCCGTCAGCAGCGCGTGGTGGCGACCAATATCATTCAATGAGTTCAGGAAGCTGATGAAATCGCAGGGGATCAGCTTCGTGCCCTGGTGGATGAGCTGGTAGAACGAATGCTGGCCGTTGGTGCCCGGCTCGCCCCAGTAGATCGCGCCCGTCTCCACCTCGACCTTCGTACCGTCGAGTTTGACGTGCTTGCCGTTCGATTCCATCGTGAGCTGCTGCAGGTAGGCCGGAAAGCGCTCGAGGTATTGATCGTAGGGCAGTACGGCGACGGTTGACGCGGCGAAGAAGTCGGCGTACCAGACCGCCAGCAGCCCCATCAGCACCGGCAAGTTGCGCTCGAAGGGGGTGGTGCGGAAATGCTCGTCCATCTCGTGGAAACCGGCCAGCATCTGGGAGAAGCCATCGCCGCCGATGGCGATCATGGTCGAGAGGCCGATCGCCGAATCCATCGAGTAACGACCGCCCACCCAATCCCAGAAGCCGAACATATTGGCGGTGTCGATGCCAAATTTAGAAACTTCGGTGGCGTTGGTCGAGACTGCGACAAAATGACAAGCGATGGCGACATCGTCGTGCAACGCGGCCAGCGTCCATTGCCGCGCCGACTGCGCGTTGGTCATCGTCTCGAGAGTGGTGAAGGTTTTCGAGGAAATCACAAAAAGCGTCTCGGCCGGATCGAGATCGCGCGTCTTCTCGACGAAATCGGTCCCGTCGACATTCGAGACAAAGCGCAGCGTCAGGTGGCGCGCCGCGTAGTGGCGCAGCGCCCGCTCGGCCATCACTGGTCCGAGATCGGAGCCGCCGATCCCAATATTGACGATATTCCTGATCGCCCGGCCGGTATGGCCCTTCCAGGCGCCACTGCGGATGCGCTCGGCGAAGTTCGCCATGCGGTCGAGCACCTCGTGCACGCCGGGCACGACGTCCACGCCCTCGACCAGTATCTTCGATCCGCGCGGCGCGCGCAGCGCCACATGAAGCACAGCCCGCTGTTCGGTCGAATTGATCTTCTCGCCAGAAAACATCGCGTCGATGCGTGACCGCAGGCCGCAATCTTCGGCCAGCGCGATCAGCAAGTGCAGTGTTTCCGGCGTGGCCCGGTGCTTGGAATAATCGAGCAGGACGCCACAGCCCTCGGCGACCATGGTCTCGCCGCGCGTTGGCGTCTCGGCAAAGAGTTCTCGCAGATGGCGACCGGAGACGGCGGCAAAATGCTCCTCAAGAGCCTTCCAGGCAGGGCGAGTCGTCAAGCTCGGCATCGTGTTCAGCCCTTCTTCTCGAGGTGGCCGCCAAAGCCAAAACGCATCGCCGAGAGGATCTTGTTGGCGATTTCGGCCTCGCCGCGCGATTCGAAGCGGCTATAAAGTGCGGTGGTCAGCACGGGTGCCGGCACGCCTGCGTCGATCGCGGCGGCCACGGTCCAGCGGCCCTCGCCCGAATCCGAGACCCGACCGGCGAATTTTTCCAGCTTCGGATCGGCGGCGAAGGCCTGGGCGGTGAGGTCGAGCAACCACGAAGCGACAACGCTGCCGCGCCGCCAGACTTCTGAAACGTCGGCGAGATTGATGTCGTATTGAAAGTGTTCGGGATGGCGCAAGGGCGTCGTCTCGGCATCGACATCGCGTTTCTGCAGGCCAACGCCGGCGTGGGCGATGATGTTCAGACCCTCAGCATAGGCCGCCATCATGCCGTACTCGATGCCATTATGGACCATCTTGACGAAATGACCGGCGCCCGCGGGGCCGCAATGCAGGTAGCCGTCTTCGGCGGTGCCGCCGAGCTTCTCGCGTCCCGGCGTGCGCTCCACGCTGCCCCGGCCCGGTGCCAAGGTGACAAAGATCGGGTCGAGACGCTTGACGGTGGCCTCTGGCCCACCGATCATCAAACAATAACCGCGCTCGAGTCCCCAGACCCCGCCGCTGGTGCCACAATCGACGTAATCGATGCCGCGCGGTGCGAGTTCCTGTGAGCGACGGATATCGTCATGGTAATAGGAGTTGCCGCCGTCGATTACGCAATCCCCTTTCGCGAGCAATGGCGCGAGGTCGGCAAGCGTGTGGTCGACGACCGCGGCCGGCACCATCAACCAGACCGAGCGCGGGGCGCTCAGCATGCCGATCATCTCCGGCAGCGTCTTTGCCGCTTTCGCGATGGCCCCGTCCTTCATCAGCGCTTCGGCGACCGCCGGGTCGTGGTCGAGACCGATGACCTCATGTCCGCCGCGCGTCAGGCGGCGCGCCATATTGGCTCCCATTCGTCCCAGCCCTACGATCGAAATTTGCATGGGGGTACCTTCCGTACCCGGCGAAGCGATTGCAACCATCGGCGGCGAACCGCAGCGAGAGGCTCTCGCGGCAACCGCGTCCCGACTGCGTCGGCTCAGCTCACGGAGGCAGGCAGGCGCAGCGCCCGCACGCATTCGGCAAGAGCTTCCCGGCCCGCGTCGAGCACGGTCGAGAGCTGAAAGAAGGCATGCGGCATGCCGTCGTAGCGGACGCAGCGCGCCTTCCCGCCGGCCTGGCGCAGGGCCGCAGCATAGGCCTCGCCTTCGTCCCGCAAAGGATCGCATTCGGCCGTCAGAATCAGCGCCGGTGGCAGCCCGGCAAGCGACGATGCCAGCAGCGGCGAGAGCCTGGCATCGGCCAGGTCGACGGCCTGATCCCCGAGGTAATGCCCGAAGAAATAGCGCATCGTATCGGCCAGCAGGATCGGGCCGGCGGCGTTTTCCTGGCGCGAGGGCCAACGCTCGAAGGCGTCGGGGCGGGCATCGACCGAGGGGTAGATCAGCAACTGCAGATCGAGCGCGGGCCCGCCGAGGTCGCGAGCCATCTGTGCGACCACCGCAGCCAGATTGCCGCCGGCGCTATCGCCGCCCACCGCGAGCCGGGACAGATCGCCGCCGAAGGCCGCTGCCTGCGCGGCGACGAATTGAAGCGCCGCCCAGGCATCCTCGAGCGCCGCCGGGAAAGGATTCTCCGGAGCAAGCCGGTAGTCCACAGCGACGACGACGCGCCCGGCGTCGCGGCAGAGGATGCGGCATTCTTTGTCGTGCGTCTCGAGATCGCCGATCGTCCAACCGCCACCGTGGTAGTAGACCAGCACCCCGGCGGCCGGCTCGCCGCAAGGCCGGTAGATCCGCAGAGGAATGGCCCCGGCCGGGCCTGGCGCCGTCGCCTCGCGGACCTCAAAGACGTCGGGCCCAGGCCCCATGAGCTGGCCCAGCAGCCGGTAGCCAAGACGAGCCTCGGCAGGTGAAAGCTGGTGCGTCTCGCGCCGGCCCGGTTGCCCGGCCATGGCGTCGACCAGCCCCTGGGCCTGCGGATGAAGGGCCGCCATGGTTAAACTCCGGCTCGTCCAGCGGCTGAAGTTCAGCCCTTCGTGCCGCCGAGCGGACCGACCAGCTTTTTGCTGGGTTCGGCGACGAACTGCTCCCAGGCCTGGTCCGACTGCCCGCCGGCCGCAGTGATCGGCCACGACAGACCGAAGTAGACGGTGCCCGCAATCGTTGCCAGAAGCAGTGTCGGCCGTCCGACCAGGAGGTCGAGGAACTCGCTGCCGAGTTGCGCGGCGCCGGCCTCGGCTCCCTCGTCGGCGAGGGCGGGCGCGGGGACGGTTCCCAGCAGGGCGGTGCAGGCCAAAGCGGCGAATGAGCGGCGAAGTTGACGTACCATGATTCGATCCTCCTGTGCGCGTGGCGCGCGAGGCGCAGGTGTCCCTCATTTTGAGGTCGGTGGCAAGTCGGGAGTCGTGTGGGCCCGCATGGCGGCTCTGCACGGGGCCAGTCTGTCTGGCGAGGGCGGGAACACTCTGGCACGCTGTCTCGTGTGGCGGCTCAAGCGCGAGAGGTCGTGCAAACGACCTGCAACCGGGATTGCCCCGACGCGTGCGGCATCCTCGCCGAAATCGAGGACGGCCGCGTCGTCCGCTTGCGCGGCGACTCAGCCCATCCCGTGACGCGCGGCTTCCTCTGTTACCGGACCCAGCTCTTTCTCAAGCGGCAGTACGCACCCGAACGTCTCCAGCAGCCGCTGATCCGGCGCGGCGACCGCTTCGAGCCGGCGACGCTCGACGAGGCGCTCGACCTCTGCGCGCGCGAACTCCTGCGCATCCGCGCCGAGAGCGGTCCCGCTGCAATTCTGCACTATCGAAGCGGCGGCTCACTTGGGCTGCTCAAAGGGGCGACCGACCTTTTCTTCGATCATTTCGGCCCGGTCACGATCAAGCGTGGCGATATTTGTTCGGGAGCGGGCGATGCCGCGCAGCTCGCCGATTTCGGGGATTCCGACAGCAATGATCTCGACGATCTGCTCGCGGCGAAAGCGGTGTTGTTATGGGGCAAGAACCCGCATACCTCGTCGCCGCATCTGGTGCCGTTACTCACTGAACTCGGTCGTCGCGGGGCCCGGCTCGCTCTGATCGACCCGGTGCGCCACCGGGCTGCCGATCTTTGTGAGCTCTACGTCCAACCACGCCCGGGAGGCGATCTTGCCCTGACGGCTGCGGTCTCGCGACTGCTTCTGGAGCGGGGCTGGTTGGCCCCGACGCGGCTTCCTGGTGTGAAAACTTTGCTGGTTGGGAGGCTTTTATCTGCTCTCGCTCGCTGCCCGAACTGGCACGCGAAGCCGACGTGCCGCTCTCGACCATCGAGGCCCTGGCCGAACTCTACGGCACCAGTAGCCCGGCCAATATCCAGGTTGGCTGGGGGATGCAGCGCCGCCGCAACGGTGGCGCCATCGTGCGATCCCTCGATGCGCTCGGCCTTGTATCAGGAAATATCGGGGTCTCCGGTGGCGGCGTCAGCTACTATTATAAGCGGCGTGGTGCGTTCGATGCCGCTGTGTTCAAGAGTGGAGTTGCGCCGCCGCGAACGATTGCCGAGCCGCTGCTCGGGGCCGGCATTCTCGCGGCCAGCGATCCCCCGATCCGCGCCGTCTGGGTGACGGCAGGCAACCCGGTGGTGATGCTGCCCGACTCGCAAACCACCTCGCGTGCCCTTTCCTCCCGGGAATTCGTGGTGGTGGTGGATTCGTTTCTGACGGATACGGCGCGGCTTGCGAACGTTGTTTTGCCCACCACGACGCTGCTCGAAGATGACGATATCGTGGGCGCTTACGGCCACCACTACCTCGGCGAAGTGGTGCCGGTCGTCGCCCCGCCGGCCGAGGTGGCAACCGACCTCGAATTGGTTCAGCGATTGGCTGCAAGGGTCGGCCTCGGCGACGTGCTCAGCGGTGACGCGAAGGTCTGGAAACAACGCTTGTTGGGTCCGATCCAGCTTGACGAGCTCTCCGCTCACGCCATCCGCAACCCAAAGGCGCCGCGGATCGCCTTCGAGGGCCGACGTTTTGCCACCCCTTCCGGACGGGCGCGCTTGATCGACGCCTGGCCGCAGGCCGGCCCGGAAATTCCGCTCGGCAGCCTCCTGCTCCAGGCGTTATCCACCCCTGAGGCCCAGTCTTCGCAATGGAGCCCGCATGAACCCGGGGAGCCGCTATGGGCGATCGTGCATCCGGACGCGGCGCGCGGCATTCCTGACGGCGCCATGGCGCGCGTTCGCAGCTCGCGCGGCACCCTTCTGGTGCGGCTGCGCCACGATCTGACGGCTCGCGCCGATACCGTGACCGTGCCCAAGGGGGGATCGCTCGGGCTCGGTCGTTGCGCCAATGTCCTGACAGAAGCCGTTTTGACTGATCTCGGCGAGGGCGGCGCGCTTTACGAAGAGCCCGTCTCCCTTGAGCCGCTCTGAGGTTGCCCGCGGACTCAGCCAACGTCCCAGATGACGCCGCGCGACTTGGTGCCGTTGAGCACATCAAGCGGCCGTTTCTTGTCGATATGGCCGATGAGTCCGTTATAGATATCCAGCCCAACGAGTTGCTGCAGCCGCGGCGCAAAGGCCCGCAGCCGCTCTGGCGGGATGCCGAGCTGCTGGTTTTCCTGTTGTCGCATGAAGCCGGCGCAGTAGTTCATGGCGAGCCCGATGCGTGGTTTGTCGGTGGAATTCGCGCCGCCGCCGTGCCAGAGCGAGCCATCCCAGACCAGCACGCTGCCGCGTCGCATCTCGGCGCAGCGGGTCCCTGCGGTCGAGCGCGAGAGGTCGCCCGCTGTCGCCGATTTATGCGAGCCCGGCACGAAGCGAGTCGCCCCATTTTCGGCTGTGAAATCGGTCAGAGCCCACATCGTATTGCAGATAAGCGGTGGATGCGGACGCGCGATCGGAATCAGTTGGTCGTCGGCATGCAGGGGTTGAGGCAATTCCCCCGGCAGGATGCGGATCGAGGATAACGAAGAGACCAGGCAGCCCGGGTCGAGCACGCGTTCCACGATCGGCAGTATTTGCGGGTGGATGGGCACTTTCTCAAAAAGCCGATCGCGGGCGAGAAGGTTGTAGACCCGGGTGGTGGCTCGGCCCTCGAAATCGTTTCGTGCGGGTTCAGTTCCGAGTGCAAGTTCGAGACCCTCGAGCATATCGATGAGCGCGTCAATCAGGCCGGGCTCGATCGCGTTCTCGACGATGGTGAAGCCCTGCGTTTCGATGGCTTGCGCGTGCGCGTCGAACTCCATGCTGTCCTCCTCTTCGGCTGCCTGGCGATCGGGTTTCTCCCCGGCTCGCGTCGAGCCTGCGTTGTAGCAGCCTTCCCCGGACCCGTGGAATGCCGGGAGCCGTGGCTCGTCGGGACGCATGGAGCTTCCGCGATCCGTCACCTTGCGCCTCTTCGAGTCGGGAGCGATCCTTCGGCACCTGCTCGAAACCTATGGCAACGGCAGACTCGAACCGGCCATTGGTTCGCCAGACCGCCCCGCCTTCCTGCAATGGTTCCATTTCGATGATGGCCTACGGCGTCAATGACACCAGATTCATTGGTCAACTGGGAGAGGGCCATCCGAATGTCCCGGCGCGATTGGCGCGGGTGCAGGAGCGTCCGTCCTCAGCGAAGACGGCTGCGGCCTGACACGGCCCGGCTCTACGCGGCCTGACCTCCAGAGTTTCCCGGGGTTCGGCGTCGGCGTCATCCCGGACAACAGATGACCCGCCGATCTCGTTTTCTGGCCCTTTCTGCTTGGCCCGGCTCGTGATTCGTGGCAAACTCGTCGCGTGAAGACGTTGCTCGTGATTGCCGCGAACCTGGTTTTGAGTGTCGGCCCCGTCTGGGCGGGCGAGACCTATCGCACCACCGACCGCTACGGCGCGACGACCGGCCGCGTCGAAACGGGAAAGCAGGGGGCCCGGGTGACCAACCCCTACGGGGCCACCAAGGGCTATGCTCGGCCGCAGGGCAGCGACAGCCAGCGCCTCACCGATCAATACGGTGCGACCGAGGGCTACCTGCGCAAAGATGGCTCAGGTTCGACCCGCTTGACCGACAAATACGGTGCGACGACAGGCCATGTGCAGCGGGACAGCTCGGGCTCGTCACGCCTGACGGATAAATACGGCGCCACCGAGGGGTATATGCGGCCCGATGGCAGCGGCGGGTATCGGGTTACGGATAAATACGGCGCCACCACGGGCTATATCAAGAAGCAATAACCGGGAATCCCCGGCATCCCCGGCACTTCTGCCCGATGGGCAGCTATAATATTAGCTGGGACAGGCAAAAAGTTGTTCGCTCGGACAGCCCCCCGTGTCGACGCAACATTGCACCGCCGGGCAGTAGGCGGAACAATGGTGGCTGAAAAAAATATTACGCTCGGCAGCGCCGACGTTGCACCTGCCGTCGCCGCATGAAATTACGCAATCCTGGGGGTAGGCGGTTGGACCCGACCTCTCCTGCTCACCGGCAGCAGCGTCGCAGGTGCCGTCGCCGCAGGTTCCCTGCGCCTTGCAGCGGCAGGGTCAGGAAGGGGTTCGGCCGTCGCGCTCCGTCCCGGTGGCGCCCGGCTTCGCCGCGGGCGATGATCGCACCATGGGCGAACTCCCCGATGACGAGCTGATCGAGACGGCGCGAGGTTGGCTCGCCGCGGCTTCTAAAATTGTTGTTCTGACGGGTGCGGGGATCTCGACCGATTCCGGAATTCCCGATTTCCGCGGCCCGCAGGGGGTATGGACGAAAAACCCCGCGGCCGAGAAGATGGCGACGATCGAGCATTATGTCGCCGACCCCCAGGTGCGGCGCCGAGCCTGGCAGAGCCGCATCGAAACTTTCTTCACAGAACGCGAACCCAACGCCGGGCACCTTGCGCTGGTCGAACTTGAGCGCAGCGGTCGCCTGCATACGTTGGTGACCCAGAACGTCGACGGGCTGCATCGGCGTGCCGGAAGTTCGCTCGCAAAGCTGGTCGAAATCCATGGCACGGTGGCTGAGGTTGTATGCCTCTTCTGTGGCGACCGTGGCCCCATGCGCCAAGCGCTGGAACGCGTCGAGGCGGGCGAGGACGATCCCGACTGCCGTGTCTGCGGCGGTATCCTCAAATCCGCGACAATCTCGTTTGGCCAGAGCCTGGTGCCAGAGGATCTCAAGCGTAGCGAGCACGCCGCCCGGCAATGCGATTTGCTGCTTGCGGTGGGGACGACCCTGGGCGTCTATCCGATCGCCAAGATGGTCCCGACGGCCCGCAGCACAGGGGTCCGCATCGTGATTGTCAATGCCGAACCGACAGTGATGGACCACCTCGCCCATGCCGTTTTGCGGGGTTCGATCAGCGCGATCCTGCCGGCGCTGGTCGCAACCAACCCGATTTGAGTGCCCGGTGGCTCCTAGCTGGAGCAGCGGTTAAGCCGACGCGGGGCGATGCAGCAGGGCTTGGAGCGAAATGGGCTAGCCGCATCGCCTCGTCCTCGCCACGGAGTCCGCAATGCGTTTGCGGGTCGGGGTGCGTCGCGGCTCAGACGGAGTCTTACGGCTTCGACAATTGACGGTTGTCTGCATTCCGGGATGCTCGGCCTCGGCGAACTCTATCTCCCCGCGTTTGCCCTTGTGCTCGGCGCGCGCCCTTTCGAGGTCGGCCTGCTGACGACCGTGCCGATGTTGGTCGGTAGTTTTTTCCAACTCGTGGCACCCGGTCTGGCGCGCCGCACCGGCAACCGGGCCTGGGTGGTCGGCAGTGCCGTCCTTCAGGCCTTGACCTTCCTGCCGATTCTCGGCCTCGGCTTGAGCGGCGGCGGCTATGGTTGGCTGCTCGCCTGGGTCTGCGTCTATTGGGCACTTGCGCTCGGCATCGGTCCCGCGTGGAACGACTGGATGGGACGCATGGTGCCCGAGGCGGTGCGCGGTCGGTACTTCGGCCGCCGCAACGGCTGGCTCCAGGCCTCCTTGCTGGCGGCGCTGCTTCTCGCTGGGC
>VFKT01000183.1 GCA_009885395.1 Deltaproteobacteria bacterium
AGGCGGCGAAGACCCGGCGCGGCCGGCGCTCGGCAAAGCGCACCAGCCCAGCCAACAACGAAGGGCAGCTTTGCGGGCGGGCGGCGGTGCGGAGAAGCCACTCGGGGTGCGTCTCGGCCAGAAACGCCGGCAAGACGACCAGACTCGCGACGGTCACCGTCATCAGGCCAATCGCCGACAACGCGCCCAACTGGGAAATCGCCGAAACGGGCGAAAGGCCAAGCACCACAAACGCGATCGCCGTGGTGCCTGCACCGAGAACGATCGGCAGACCCAGCGCCCCAAGGGTGCGCTCGAGGGCGTGCGGCATCGTCAGGCCCGCCTTCAGCTCCTCGCGCAAGCGAGCACAAAAATGCACGGCTGCATCGTCGCCGAGGCCGAGGAAAAGCGCGGTCGATGCCAGAGAAAATGCATCGATCCGGCCGAAGAGGGCGCTCCCGATCGCCAACGTGACGCTGGCCGATGCGAGCAGGATCGGCAGGAGAATCAGCAGAAAACGCGCACTGCCCAGGCCCCAGGCAAAGATCAGTGCCACGCCCAGACTCGCCACCAGCGCGTACTTTATAAGATCCTGTTTGACGATCGCCTGATGCTCGAGCGTATGCGCGAAAGCGCCCGTCGCCTGAACCCGGACGGAACGCCACGACGGGGCAGAGGAGCCCGACGCCTGACCTGACGGCGCTGGCAAGCTCTCTCGGATCGTTTCGATCTCGGCCCGACCGCCATCACCAACCCCGCCCAGGTCCGCGACGGCGGGCTCAGGCGAATCTAAACGCGGGCTTGTCGAGGACGTCGTGGTACCCGGCAGACGCAAGCCCGCGGTTTCGGGCTCCGGTGTATCGGAACGCACCTGTCGCTCGGCCTCCTCCAGTGCCGCCGCGGTCCGCTGCGCACCCTCCAGACCAAAGCCGCTTTCCTTCATCGCCACGAGCAGGAGGATGGCGCGACCTTCGTCGGCTGTGAGCCGTCCCGTATCAGGGTCAAGAGTAATCTTTTTGTCCGCTGGTTTCAGCGTCGTGGCAAGCAGCGGGATCAGGCCGAGCGGATCAGCTGCAATCCAGGGGGCAACGCCGGCAGCGCCGGGAAGCGCCAGCACACGACGGGCGTTGGCAACTGCGGCATCGATCGCAGCCGGCTGCAGCCGCTCGACTACCGCCGCATGGGCTTCGCGCGGGAGAAGCCGGGCCAGATCGCCACGCACCAACATCTGCCGCCAGGCCGCCGGACCGAGACCCGCCTGCACAGATTTGACGTCGGGTTGGGCGGCAAGTCGACGGGCAAGTGCCTCGGCAAAAAGAGCTGTCGTGCGGCGATCTTCGCCCCGGACCAGCACGGGGATCTGCTCGATCCGCACAAAGCGCTCGACGAACAGACGATAATCGTCGGCCGCGCCAGAGCCTGCCGGCAGGAGATTCAGCAGGCTGGCATCGAACTCGATCGAGCGCAGGGAAAACACCGAAATCGCCGTGACCAGAGTAGCGTTGATAAGGATAACGCGACTGTAGCGCACGACCCAACGCGGCCATGCCGGCCCGGATTCCGTTGGCGGCGAGGACGAGGTCCCGGTGCTCTTGTTCACGAGTCGCCAGACCCCGACGCCGCAGACGATTCCGGCGACGCGCGAATCGGCGTCCGCAAGCTCTGCCGGATAATTTGGATCTCGGCGCGCGGCCCTCCGCCCTCAACCTCAAGCGCGAGATGCTGCGGATATCCGGTGCCTGCATCGGGCGCCCCGGCTCGAATCCGGAATCCGGTCGAGCGGCCACCGTCTTCGAGCAAAAGATACTCCTCGAAACCACCGTCTTCACAGAATCGGATGCGGCGCGCGAGCGCCCGCGCCGGGCCGGGATCGCGTTGCACCCAGCCGTCGCGCGCGGGCGCCGGCGGGTGGAGCGGTTTGCCGCCCTGCCAAAACGCCCAGAGCATGCGCGAGAAGAGCCCAAGCGCCGCGGCATCCGCGCCAGGCTGCGGCGCCTCGACCCGGGCGGAAGCATCATCCTTCACGACCACGCGCTCGGAGCGACCTTCCAGCGGCCAGTCAAGCTGCCCGACGAGCCCGGTCGCATCCGCCTGCCAGACGGCTTGATGCACCTTCAAACCCAGCGGGCCGAAAAACTCGATCCGGACCGGACCGTCAGGTTCGGCGAGGAGGGCGCCTTCCGAAATGCTGCGCCGACCCGCCGCGACGACGCGGGCACGGAACACACCTTCGAGTGCATCCGGCGAACGGGGCAGGCCAAGCTGCTCGACCGCAAGCGCTGCATCAAGGGGCCGGCAGTCGCCCGGGGCCGTCCAGGGCGACGCGGGTCTCGATGCGGCACAGGAACACAGCAAGGCGACGCCCATCGAGAGTGCCGCGAACGCCCCTGACGCTCTCACGGTTGCGCCCCCGACGGCGTTCGCTGCTCATCGATCTCAACATCGACAAGACGCAAATCAATGCGGTCCCCTCCAGATTCCACGATGACCACGCGTTGTGGCAGATGCAGGTCCCCGACAAACTCGACATGAATCTCGGAAATCACATCACGAAAGCGCATCTCCTTCGTCACCAGTCGCAGCGTCCCTGGTCGATCCTTCAAGAGTGTAATACCAAAATCAGCGGACGAAACCCGGCCCCGCAGCAACTCGGTCAGTACCCGCAGCGAGGGTCCCGATGCCAAGGCCGCATCCACCTTCTCTTCCTCCCCAGGCGGCCCGACGCGCACGCCGTTGCGGGTAACCCGAAGCATCCAGGGCTCGGGCTCCTCGACCCGCAGCTCGAAACGATCGGGTGGCTCCACCTCGAGCCTACCCGCCGACACCAGCGGCTCGCGCAGCAACGAGGTATGTCGCTCCTGACGAAAACCCGCCCGTAAATGAACGAGATTTGCCCCGGCCCGCTGCCAACGCTGCAAACAATCCTCGGCGCGTGAACACACCGGCCCCGGAGACGGCTCGGTAACGACCGCGGCAAGACCCGGCCCCGCCGCAAGAAGCGCCCCGATGATCGCCCAGGCTGCAGCGCCGCGCCGTATCCCTTTGCCGTCGGCCCGCATCGCTTGCCGAAACCTAGCTCGACCGAGCCGCCACAATAAAATCGGCCAATGCGCCGATCGACGCAAACGCCTGCCGCGCGGCCTCTTCGTCGGGAACGGCGATGCTGAACTCCTCCTCGATCAGGACGACCAGTTCCAGCGCGTCGATGGAATCGAGCCCGAGGCCCTCACCAAAGATCGGCGCGTCCTCGACGATTGCGGCGGGATCGATTTCGAGACGGAGCCCGGTGACGAGAATCTGCCTCACCCGCTGAAGGATCTGGTCGCGCTCCATCGCGGGAATCCTTAGCCCGCGCCGTTGATGAACCGCAAATCTGATGCACTCGTCGCGACGTCGCGCTGCCCGCTGAGCGAAAGTTGCCGATCGGTTGCGGTCAAGCCTACGATCCTGAGCGCTGCGCGAGGCCTGCTGGCCGGGCGCTGCGCCAGAGAACGCGGCGTCAGTACTTCTCGAGCAGCTTCAGCATCTCCTGGTCGAGCAGGCGGCCATCGGGCATCGTCAGGTAATCGACATCGTCGCGCCCCGAATTCACCAGCCCGTAGTTCCCCTCCAACTGCCACAACGCGAAACCAATGCCGTTTTCGGTGAAGAAACCCAAGGCGTCGTCCAGCCATGCCAGCGTCACGGGATGGGGCGTGCGGTTGTAGCAGCCGATCTCGCCGCAGTGGACCTGCGCACCCAGAGCAGCGAGATCCGCAAATGGCCTGAAGAACGCGGCCAGCGTGTCACGGTTCCAAAGAGTGTTGTCGAGGTTCCAGCCGCCGGGCCAGGCTGGAGCCGGCAATCGGTCCCAAGGCACACCGGCCAGGGCAGGGGCCCTGCGGACCAGAGGCTCTGTGGCTCTTGTGGCGCATTGACGCAGTAGCCGGGCGTGCGGTGCATCGCGAGGCTGATATGCAAGGCTAATTTTTGTCCCAGCAGCACCGCACGATCGATCCTCTCGAGGATGCGTTCGCTCATCTCAAGGATCGGCGGCTCGGCGGTAGACCAATCCCCCGGGTGAGTCCAGTACCAATACGAAATCGGCACCCGAACGAAATTGAAACCCCAGGATGCGATGAGCCGAAAGGTGGCCTCATCGAAGGGTTGGGGAAGCTCGATCGGAACACCCGGAACCGGTGTGGGGGGATCGAACATCTCGAGGACGTTGAAACCACGCCAACGTGGCTGCGAAATCGGCTTGCCGCTGCCGCAGCCGCTCGTGCCCAGGGCGGCAACCGATGCGCCGGTCAGCACCGAAGCTTGGAGAAACTCGCGACGCGTCGTCGTGTGGGTCATGCTAACGGACCCCGGCGCGTCCGGCGCGTCAGGCGCGTCCGACGAATCAGGCGAGTCCGACGAGTCAGGCGAGTCGCGCGATCAGCGCGTCGGCAAAGGCTTGTGTGCCAAGCTCTCCGCCGATGTCGGCCGTGGTTTCGCCAGCCTCGAGTGCGGCATCGTACGCTGTGCGAATTCGGACGGCGACCTCGTGGCAGCGCGGATCGTGCCGCACCTCGGCCAGATGGTTGAGCATCATCACGGCCGACATCAGCAGGGCCAATGGATTGGCGCGGTCCTGTCCCGCCAGATCGGGCGCTGAGCCGTGTACCGCTTCAAAAACCGCGCAAGTTTCACCAAAATTCGCACCCGGCACAACGCCAAGCCCACCCACCAGGCCGGCACAAAGGTCGCTGACCACGTCGCCGTAAAGGTTCTCCATCAAGAGCACATCGAAGCGCGACGGATCCTGCACCAGCTTCATGCAACCGGCGTCGATGATCAGACTCTCGAGATCGATCCCGGGAAACTCCGCCGCGTGGATCTCCCCCGCCACGCGCAGAAAGAGACCATCGGTGAGTTTCATGATGTTGGCCTTGTGGAAGATCGTCACCCGCTTGCGGCCCCGCGATTGTGCGTAGTGGAAAGCAAAGCGCGAAATACGTTGGCAGGCCTTCTCGGTGGCGACCTTCAGGCTGGTGACGACACCCGGGGTGATCTCATTCTCGACGCCGCTGTAAAGGCCCTCGGTATTTTCACGGACGACCACCAGGTCAATGTCGGAATATCGACTCTTCACACCCCGCAGATTCCGCACCGGGCGCAGCGCGGCATAGAGGTCGAGCGTCTTACGAAGCCTAACATTGACGGAGCCAAAGCCCTTGCCCACGGGTGTCGTACACGGTCCCTTCAGCGCAAATCCGGTGGCCCGGATGGCCTCAACCGTTGATTCTGGCAGTACCTCGAGCCCCTGCTCCAGCGCCGCCAGCCCCGCCGGATGCTCCTGCCAGCGC
>VFKT01000373.1 GCA_009885395.1 Deltaproteobacteria bacterium
GATGCGCTTCATCCGCTCGACCACCCCTGACGCTGCGACAGCTGCCGCTTGCTCGGGGTCGTCCGGGTGCAGATAAATGTTGAGTGTGTCGAAGAAGATCATGCCTGTCTTGCTCGGGATGATCGGGAACTCGCTCATGCCGCCTCCTCAAGAAATGTTTGGAATCGGATGCTGCCTACTGTGGCAGATCAACGTCGGTGGAAGCAAGAACCATGAAGACGGCTCGGGGTTAGTTAGATGCCCCTGAAATTATCGGGAAGGAAACCCCTGCCGTGCGAGGGGAGCGGCTCGTCTAGTCCCCTCCCCCCCGCGCGGGGGAGGGTTAGGGTGAGGGGGCGGCCCCAAGCCATCCAGCTAACAAAGGGCTTGAGGGCTTGGGTGAATGGCGATGATATTAGAACACGTGTTCTCTACCGGAACAGCGGCTGGCTGGGGTAAAACAAGGGCTGAAAAGATCTCTTTCGCTGACTGCCCAGTGAGGCAGCGCTGCGACCGGAGAGGCCAATGCTTCGGCTGACCAACCTGCAACGAGACTTCTGGGAAGACCTGCTCCCGGAGCAAGCCCGACGTATGAGTCCGGAGCTTAAAGCCGTGACTGAGATACTCGATGACGAACGGTTTCTGGAGCCCTTTATCGCGCGCTTCCCCTCGAAGCGTGGCCGCTACACCATCCCCATGGAGACCTATCTCCGCATAATGTTCCTCAAGACGCGCTACCAGTTGGGCTACGAATCGTTGGTCGCGGAGGTCACCGATAGCGTGGGCTGGCGCCGCTTCTGTCGGATCAGCCTGAGCGGCCGGGTACCGGATGCCTCGACCTTGATCAAGCTGACCAACGGTCCGTGTAAAGGGCTGGCCGAAGAAGTGCACGATGCGCTGGTGAAGAAGCTCACTGAGAAGAAGATCCTCCGCGGGCGGAAGGTCCGCGTGGATACCACCGTCGTGGAGGCGGACATCCACTACCCGACCGATGTCCAGTTGTTGGCCGATGGGGTGCGCGTGGTGACCCGGACCGTGAAGCAGCTCCAGAAGCTGGGGGCCGGAGCCCTGGGGAAGTTCCGCGATGTGGGCCGCTCCGTCAAGAAGCGGCTGCTGAGCCTGGGGAAGGGGCTCAAGCAGGCTGAAGAGAAGAAGCAGGTCACCCGCGCAAGCGTGACGGCCGAGGTGCTGGAGATCACCGAGCGCATGCTGAAGCAGGCCAAGAAAGCCCAGCAGCAGGTCGTGGAGTGGGTCAAGCACCAGGGTGATCAGGTGCCACGACAGGTCAAGCGTCGGCTGGGCCAGCTCACCACCTGGGTGGAGCGAACCGAGCGGGTGATCGAGCAAACCAAGCAAGTCTTGGGCGGGAACGTGCACATCAAGAATCGCTTGGTCAGCTTGTTCGATGCGGATGCTCGGCCGATCGTGAAGGGGAACCTGCGCCGGCCGGTCGAGTTCGGCTACAAGGTCTCGGTCACCGATGAGGACCGCGGGTTCGTGACGGACTACCAGGTGACCGAGGGCAATCCCGCTGACACCAGCCTGCTGGTCGGCGCAGTCGAGGGCCACAAGAAACGGGTTGGGAAGGCTCCAAGGGAAGTAGCGACCGATGCCGGAATGGCCAGCGCCGCCAACGAGAAGGCCCTGCTGGCCATGGGCGTCGAGTATTGCAGCTTACCGAAAGCGGGCAAGAAGACCGAGGCCGAGCGAGAAAAAGAGCGCACCCCTCGGTTCCGACGCCTCCAGCGCTTCCGCGCCGGTGGCGAAGGACGGATCAGCCTGCTGAAGCGCAAGTACGGCTGGCGACACAGTCGGCTGCGTGGGCTCGATGGCGTGAAGACCTGGGTTGGCTGGGGCGCGATCTCCCACAATCTGAGCAAATATGCCCAGATCGAGCTCGCCAAGGCGGCCTGACCCCCAATATTGCGGGAGATCGGCCCAAATGACCGAACCAAAACCCAACCGCCAGCGGGCCGGGGGTAGCCTCGATCTCAACTACCCACTTTTCAGGGGAATCTAGATAATCAGCGCCGCACGGGAACTGAACAGGTCGCACCGGCGCAATCATGTAACGTGGGCGGCAGCGCAAAGCAAGTAGCCGGCTGCCTACGGAGTCCAGTTCCACTCATGGATATTCCAGGTCACCACTGCTTCGGTGGCGAAGCTGCGAGGACCGGTGAA
>VFKT01000076.1 GCA_009885395.1 Deltaproteobacteria bacterium
AGGGGCCGTCGTCGCCCCCGTCCGACCCTGGCCGCAGGAACGCGGCGATGGCCCAGGGCTTGCTCACCTCGACTTGCGCGCTCGCGCCACTCATCGCCGGCTTTGCCGGGAAGAGGTCGCCATGCGCGATCAGGTGTGCCAAATGATGGGGAAAGGCCTTGGGGCCTTCGAGCGCCGCCATCGTTGGCTTGGGAGCAACGGCTGATGTTCGACAATGCCAAGAAACTTTTTGACAAAATTCGGCTCGGAGAAGACTCGTTCCTCGAGTTGAAAAAAGTCTTTTTCGCGGGCCAGCGCGACAGCCTGGCGGACGAACTCGCGGCCTTTGCAAATGCCCGGGGTGGCGTATACGCGCTCGGAGTTGAAGACCGAGCGCGAGGTATTGTGGGGATCCCACTTGAGCAGCTGAGCCTCGTCGAAGATTTGGTTCGGGAGGTTTGTAGCGACTCGATCAAACCTCCCCTTCTGCCCGTGATCGAGCGGCTCGTGCTGCCGACGACGCTCGCTACGGCAGTGCCCGTGCTGAAGGTCGAAGTGCCGCGAAGCCTCTTCGTTCACAGGAGTCCGAGCGGATACTTCCATCGCGGCGGGAGTTTGAAGCGAGTGATGCGCCCGGACTACCTCGCACGGCTGTTCCAGCAGCGGAGCCAGGCGCGTCTCATCCGCTTCGACGAGCAATCCGTTCCCCGAGCGGACCTTGACGATCGCGCCTCGAAGCTCTGGGAGCGCTCTCGGACCTATCGCACGCGCGATTCGCGAGAGGACCTGCTCCAGAAATTGGGAATGGCCGTATACGGGCGTGGGAGCTTGCCTCCGCCATCTCCGATAGGTGCCACTATGACAAATCGGCCGTTTGTGGCGCCTACGATCCCTTCGTGCGGGGCCACGCGATCTGGCACGTTCTGGGCGCCTTCCCGCTGGTTTTTGCGGCGATTTTCTACAGTCGGACGGGCGTGTCCGTCGATTTTTCGGCGGACGTGTTCCCGAATCCGCCCAAGCCCCGTAGAAGTGGATCATGATGACACGACGTAAGCTGCTCTCTGCACTTTCGACGCTGGCCGCAGTTCCAGCCGCCCTCGGGTTGGGATGGTGGATGCCGCGAACCCGCGAGGCTTCTGCCGACACGACCGGCGAGCAGACCCCGACGATCACCCGACTGAGCCGAACCGACGCGGAATGGAAGAAGCAGCTCACGCCCGCGCAGTACAACGTGCTGCGACGCGAGGGCACCGAGCGGCCGTTCTCGAGCCCGCTGAATGCCGAGAAGCGCGCCGGGGTCTATCACTGCGTGGCCTGCGAGCTGCCCCTGTTTTCGTCGCAGACCAAGTTCGACAGCGGCACGGGCTGGCCCAGTTTCTTCGACTTCATTCCAGGCGCGATCGAGTTCGAGACCGACTGGAAGCTTGTCTTTCCTCGCAGCGAATACCATTGCGCGCGTTGCGGGGGTCATCAGGGCCATGTGTTCGATGACGGTCCGGCCCCGACCGGCAAGCGCTACTGCAACAACGGCGTGTGCCTGAAGTTCGAGGCGACCTAGATGATGCGAGCGTCCACGATCCTTTGCGCCTTGCTCCTGACGGTCACGGTTGCGGTCGTCGCGCAGCCGGATCCCGTTCCCGGCAATACCTCCAAGCCCGCACCCACCACGACCTCCCCGGCTCGAGACGGCGATCTTCGCGGGCGGCTGCTTCTGGTGCGTCGAGTCCGACTTCGATCACGTGGACGGCGTCGTGTCCACCACTTCGGGATACACGGGCGGCGATGAGCGGGATCCGAGCTATCAAGATGTCTCCTCCGGCTCGACGGGCCACGCCGAAGCGGTATTGATCCAGTACGACCCGCAGCGCGTCAGCTACACGAAGCTGCTCGACGTGTTCTGGCACTCGGTCGATCCAACCGCCCGAGATGCGCAGTTCTGCGACCACGGCGCGCAGTACCGCACGGCGATCTTCGTGCGCGACGGAGAGCAGCGCGGGCTCGCGCAGCGCTCGAAGGAAGAACTCGCGGCGAGCAAGCCCTTCGCGGCGCCGATCGTGACCGAGATCGTGACTGCCTCGACCTTCTATCCGGCCGAGGAGTACCACCAAGACTATTACAAGAAGA
>VFKT01000118.1 GCA_009885395.1 Deltaproteobacteria bacterium
ACTCACTGCGTTGAAGGAGTATCAGGGCCCCGTAAATGGCAAGCTTGATACCGTGACGATCAACGCGCTGGAAGCCTTCCAACGCGCAGCTGGCATCGTAGCCGATGGGCAGGTCAACGAGGAGACACAAACGGCCTTGACGGCAGCCGCCGCGAAGGTTGCCCCCTGAACTCTCGATCTCTGCCTTGATGTCCCCGGCGGACGCGAAAGCCGCCCTCGATTGAGATCGCAGCTTCGCCTGGCTTCCGACGCAGCCTTGTTTCGGCGGGCTTCCCGAGCACTCACACGCCACGGCGCGTGAGTAGAGCTTTCACCGTTTCTGCGATGATCTTCAGATCCAGCAGCAACGAGTGGTTGTGGATGTAAGCCAGGTCGTATTTGAGCTTGTAGGTGGGGGAAGTGTGGTACTCGCCACGCACCTGCGCCAACCCGGAAAGACCGGGCTTGACCAGCCAACGCTCGGCATAGCCGGCAATCTCGCGAACCAGACGCTCGGCGAATTCGGGCCGCTCCGGTCTCGGGCCGACAAGGCTCATCGTGCCATTGAGAACATTGAGGAGTTGCGGAATTTCGTCGATTCGCAAGCCACGCAGAACGCGACCCACGCGTGTCACACGGGCGTCGCCGAACTGCGCCAGGACGGGTCCCGTGGCGTCCTCGGCACCCAGGTGCATTGTGCGGAGTTTATACATCGTAAACTCACGCCCGCCCTGCCCCACGCGCCGTTGGGTATAAAGCATAGAACCTGAAGACGTGAGTCGGATCGCAAGTCCCGCCAGAGCTACGATGGGCAAGGCTGGCACCAGAAACAATGCGGCCAATATATATTCAACAATGGTCTTGATAAGGAATCCCGGCGCCTTACGCGGATCACGCGCAACCTCGATCAAGGGTACGTCTTCGATCGAGAGGGAGGCCAAGCGCCCGACCAGAAGCTCGTGGACCGAGGGCACCACCGAAACGCGGGGTGCCCCGGGCACATCGGTCGCGCGAAGCACCCGGTCGAGCAGAGCATCCTGCCAGGATTCGGCCGGTACCAGGATGACGTGATCGACACCATTGGCGCGTGCCGCACTCTCGAGATCGGCCGTACTGCCAAGCCACCGCAGCTCGCCGTCGCCGATTTCTTCGCCGGGTCTTGCCGGGCCGTCACTGCGGATCGCGCCCACGACCTCGACTGTTCGTGGCGCGGTGGCCGCGGCGCGCAGCATCCGCGCCAGATCAATCACCCCCGACGGCGGCCCGACCAGGACGACCCGCAGGGCGCGATGGCCACGCTGCAAGACAGAGCGGGTGGCCAGCCGAATGGTCGCGACCAGAAGAATGTCAATCAACGTGAATAAAAGAAGAACAGTTCGGGGAAAATCCAGATCGCCGCGAAAGAAGTACCAGGCCGAAATCGCGAGCAATTGGGTGCCGAGCGCCAGTACCGTCGAAACGACCAGGTTGAGCCCACTACGCAGCAAGCGAAGGTCGTAGAGGCCGAAGAAATAAAGCAGCGGGAACTGCGTGGTGAGGACGAGAGCGATCGCCTCGTTCAGCACCGCCCCCCGCTCCACCGGCAGAAGATCCGTCGTCAAGGGCACTGGAATCGAGATTCGAACGAGAAACGCCAGGACAAGCGCGAGCAGAGTCGCAAGCACGTCGGCGCTGAGGAGCAGAGGGACCACCACCCGATCGAGACGCCAGACGCGACCCGTGGCGACGGGGGCCTTCGATGTCTCCGCAGACGAGGTCATGGCCCAACCAGCCCGTCGATCCCGAAGCTCCGGGCCAGTTCCGCTTGTCGCTCGAAATACTCGCTGCCACCGATCACCGCCCGCCAGGGCTCTGCGAAGCGCCGCACGACCTCCTCGTCGGGCACGCGGCGAGACTCCGCCAGTTGCCTTCCTGCGCGGTACGCGACGGGCAGCGCCGCCATCGCCGACGCAAGAGCTTGCCGACGCGTGGCCGCGTGCTCTGGAACCAGGCGGATTCGTTCTTCCAGCAGGGCGAGCGCCCAGGCAAACACGGGTTCGCGCCAATCGGGGCCAAAGTTGCGAACCACGTTGAGCAGGCCGTTGCGCTCGAGCAGTAACAATCGACCGTTGCGTCCCAGCGCCGCCTCGCTGCCGTGTTCGCGATGAAAGGCCCGGGCACCGCGGGCCACCACACAACGCTCGCCCAGAGCCGCGAGTCGCCAGCCGTAATCAACATCCTCGAAGTACGCGAAATGATCCTCGGCAAAGCCGCCGAGGGCAAGAAAGCGGTC
This sequence comes from Deltaproteobacteria bacterium, assembly GCA_009885395.1. Taxonomy (GTDB): domain Bacteria; phylum Desulfobacterota; class Binatia; order UBA12015; family UBA12015; genus SXLG01. The sequence goes on from VFKT01000118.1 coordinate 2,252, forward strand.
GCGCTCAACCAGCATCGCACCGCCACTCGCAAAAATCGTCTCGTTCCAGCCGCTAACCGCCTCGGCGACTCCACCGTGGCCCAGCGGTGCGCCATGCCCGTGCAGGTTCAACGAGCCGCCTTCGTACTCGACGGTCTGACCGCGCGCATCGAGAATGCGCGCACCGACGCAGCCCGCTCCACTCTCGCGCCACGTCTCGATCAGTCTTTCCAAGAAATCCGGAGCGAAGGTCATATCGTTATTGACCAGGCAGACCAGGGGTGCTGTGGATTCACGCACCAGAGCATTGCAGGGCGCTGCGAACCCTAGATTGACCTGCGATCTGCGACAAAGCACTCGGCGATGCGCGACGGCCAGCCAGTCGAGGGTGCCGTCGCGCGAGCCATTATCATGGACCGCGATCTGCAAGCGCTCGGGCGGGTACTCAAGCGCCGCCAATGAATCGAGACAGCGTTCGAGCAGCAGGCGGCCGTTCCAGGTCACGATGGCGATCGTCACCTCGGGCGCCGTCATGAAGCGTCACCGACTTTGGCAGCAGGCAACGCATCCGGCTCTTGTCGAAGATACCGTGCAACGAGAGCCTGCGCGGAAGCGAGATCGCACGCCTCGGCAGGAGGCTGTGCTGCAACCCAGCGAGAGGGTGCTGCGGGTTGTCTGCGATCGGCCACGAGAACGTGACGGTACGCCGGTTCGAGGGCAGGCGCGAACCCGAGGCCGCCATTGAACTCCTGCATGGCCGCGGCCCAACGTGCGTCGCGGACCGGATGGCAGAGGGCCGCACTGAGTTCGTGGCCGAGCCGCCAGAGCGGCAGCGGGCCCGACGAGAGCACGGCCGGTTCTGCTCCGGCCCGCCGCAGCATCGCCAGCGTCACCTCGAGCCCGGGCAGGCCAAGGCCGATATGCTCGCGCAGGAAGGGCGCCTCGTACCCGTATCGATCCTTGATATGCTGGTAGAGCCAGGCATCGGCTGCAGTGACGCCTTCGGTATCGAAAGGGGCCGCAACCACCAGCAAGCCTCGCGTCACCCGCCACAATTCTTCGAGCCAGAACTTCCGTTGCGTCGGCTCGACGTGTTCGAGCACGTCGAGCGAGCAGACCACATCGATCGCTCGATCCTCGAAAGGGAGGGAGGCGCCCGGCAAGAGCCGACCATGGCGCGGCAGATCCAGCCAACGGGTGTCCACACTTCGCGCGTCAAGGCCTGGAAGGAAGTCACCGACCCAGCCAAGATGGCCCGCGTCGGCGGCCATGGCCCCACCCACATCCAGAAGCGTGCGCGCGTCTGGCGCCAGGCTCTTGACCAGTCCCGCGAGCAACGAGTAACGCTCGTAGAGATCGAAAGGCAACGCCTGGCAAAGCTTCGCCGTAGGGACGCGGCGCGCATTCAAGCGGATGCGCTCGACACGGGGCCAGGCACCGCCGGTGCGAAACCTCAGGTCATGCCCGCCGGAGGGCAGAAGAATCGTCAAGCATTCGACGTTGGCCCGGCCGATCTTGTAGCCGGCGAGATCGAGCTCGATTTTATCGGGCGTATCGGCATCGATCTCCACCCTGATTTCAAGTGGTCCTTCGCCCGCATTGAGAAGATGGATGCCGGCGCCATCACCGAGCAACCTCGAGCCGTCGGCCGCCGCCGGAGTCTCAAACCCCTGGCGGAGAGTCGCCCGTAAGGCGGGATCTCCGCCGCTCTCCAATATTCTATCCGACTGACCAAGCGCGTCCCAGGCGAGCAGGGGTCGCGAACCGCCACGCCGGGCGACAATCTCAAGATTGAACAGCGCCTGTCGGAAGCGATGCGCCGTGACAAAGCCGCGCTCCTCAAGGCGTCGCACCCAGACCGCAGGCGGGGCCTCGGCCAGATGCGTCGGCTCGTGGCGATCGAAATGCAGGGGATCAGGCGTTGCGGCCAGCAGCAGGCCTCCGGGACAGAGCAAGCGCGCGATCTCATCCAGAGCCCGGCCCGGTTCGGGCAGATGCTCAAGAATATCGAAGGCGCTGACCACAGCGAAGCTCCGATCACGGAAGGGCAATCGCTCGGCAAAGGCCCGCGCCACGCGGCCGCGCGCGTCGGGGGCGAAGCTACCGATCTGCTCGAGCGCAAAGCGGCTGGCGTCGATGCCAAGAGCCTGAAATCCGGCCCGGCGCGCCTCCGCCACGAGGAAGCCATAGGCACAGCCCAGATCGAGCCAACGCGCAGCGGCGCCCACCTCCTGGCGAACGAAATCCATCCATTCGAGCCAGCTCGCGTGCTGGTTCTGGTAGCCCTCCGCCGCAAAACCGCTCCCCTCGCCTCTGAAATAGCCTTCCCCATAACGCTGCTGGAACGCCTCGGACCAAGCCCCTCTGCTCTCGACCACCATGCCTACCAACGCAGAACGGCGGCTCCGGCCGTCATGCCTCCGCCAACAGCGTTCAAGACCACGATTTGCCCTGGCTTGAGCCTCCCCGCCGCCAGCGCATCGCCAAGGGCGAGCGGGATCGAGGCGGCCGAGGTATTGCCGCAGCTTTCCAGATTGAGAACGAAGCGCGCCTCGTCAATGCCAAGCTGCAACGCCGCCATACGGATGATGCGAAGATTGGCCTGATGCGGCACCACCAGATCGACAGCATCGTTTTCGATTCCCGCCTCGGCGAGGACCTCGCGCGTCAGCGACACCAGATTCTCGACAGCAAAGCGGAACACCTCCTGACCGTTCATCCGCATCCAGGGATCACCGGCGGCGGCGGCATCCGCCGAAGCGCGGCTCCGGGCGGGCAAGGTGAGCATGGGCCAGTTGGCGCCCTGGGCACGCAGCCGAGCTACAAGAATCCCGCGAGAGGACGAAGCGGGTTCGGCGGCCAGGACAGCGGCACCCGCACCGTCGCCAAAGAGGGCACGGGTGTTGCGATCTTTTGGATCGCAGGCCCGACTGAGCGCATCGGCTCCCACCACCAGAACCCGTTGGTGCTGACCGACACGAATCGATTGCTCGCCGATGGAAAGCGCGTAGGAAAAACCGGCACAGGCGGCGGCCAGATCAAAAGCCGGCTGGTTGCCAAGCAGAAGCCGCCCGTGCAGGAGGCAGGCCAGCGACGGAAACGCCCAAGGTGCCGACGTTGTGGCGCAGATCACGGCATCAAGAGCCGCGGGTTCAAGCCCCGCTTCTTCAATGGCTTGACGCGCCGCAACTTCGACCAGATCAACGATCGATTCGTGGGGCAACAACACGCGGCGGCTGCGGATTCCGGTTCGGGCTTCGATCCAACCCGGCTCGACACCAAGCTCGGCCTCAAGACTCGCGTTCGGAAGCACGGTCGGCGGGAGTGCCCCTCCGACGCCGACGATTCGGGCCCGTTGCACGCCCGGCTTTAGCCACGCTCGCGCGGGGATGCATCCGTCGGCGGCCCGCGCCCCGGTAGCTCGAAAACGTCGATCGTCGCTGGGCCCTCAATGCCGAGTTCGAGACGCAAGCTACGCGCCGGACCTTCGACCAGCAGACCGTGGCTGATCCCCGACGGCGGGGAGAGGATCGCCGTGGCCGCCACGGGCTTCGCCGGGCCATCGAAAACCTCCCAGCCGCGCAGCGCTCCCTCGCCCTGCATCGTGGCAAAGATCCGCCAGGGCGTCGCCCTCGCCGTCCCTGATCGTCGCCCACCCGTTCCTTCGATGCCGGTCAGCAGCCCTTGCGCGCGACCTCTTGCCTCCGCCGTTCCGGAGGCGCTTCGAATCGGCACTTCGATGGTCGCCCGTCGACAGGGCCAGTCCGACCGCTTCATTTCGCCCGCACCATAGCGACCCGGATCGGGGACGGGCCGTGCCGGCAGGGGAAGGCGGACCGCCTTGCCGTCACAGACGACAATTTCCGCCCGTTCCCATTGCAGCGCAGGCATTGATACCACCGCCAGCAGGGGCCCCAGCCTTTCGCCTTTCAGGCCGCCAAGCCAGCCCGGCTCGAGGTCGCCCGGATGGAGGAGCACGACCTGCCTTGCGTCTCCGACGTCAATCCGCTTTTGAAGAGCATCGGATCGGCCCTTCCCCGGACCAGGGTACACGGAGCGCTTCCTCGCACCTGAGCCCAACGTCTCCCGGGCGGCCGCAATGGCGAGCTTCTCGAAGTAGCCATTGTCGGTATCAAGATCGGCAAAGCCCGGCCCGTGCAGTCGAGCGCCTAGCGTCTCGACCGGGTCCCCGGCGATCGCGACCAAGCGGGACCATAGTTGCGATTTCGCATCCAGCGTCAAGAGCCGTACCCGACCCTCACCCGCCTGCCCAACCGCACCGAGGCGGAGCCGCTCGAAATCGGCGGCAATCCAGCCGCGCTGCGAAACATCGTCGATCCACCAAACAAGGAACGCGACCCGTAAACTGGTAAGACACAAGAGGAGCAGCATCGAACCGTAGCCTCGCCAACGAGTCAAACCAAATCCCAACAGAACGGCCGCAGGCAGAAGCGTCGGGTCGAGATAATAAAGCCAGGCTTCAGCAGGCAGAAAACCCACCGCGAAGACGCCGACCAGGAAACTCATCGCCGTCCATCGCAGGCCGATTCCGCCCCGCCAAAGCGCCACACCAGCCGCCCCCAGCGCAAGGCCAAACCAGAGCGCTTCCGGGAGCAGCAGAATATCGATGAAGGCGGGACGGCTGGCCGACGCGGGAGAAATGCCCTCCACGGCGCGCCGTGCCGCAAACAGGATATCAATCCATCTTTCCAGCAAGGGCGGCAGGGGCCGGGCGGTTGCCGGGCCTGCCGGAAGCGGCTCTCCGAGCGCGATCCACATCGGAACCAGCGGCAGCAGACCGGCGAAAGCGGCGGCGCCCAGGCCTTTGAAACCGAGCTTGCGTGAGGAGACGAGGAGCGACGACACGCCGACTGCCGCCAGAGGCACCAGCGAGAGATGCACCTGGGTGGCGAGGCCACTCACCAACCCCAACCCGGCCGCGCGCCACGCCGTTGGACACTCAAACACCCGCAGCGCCGCGAGCAACATAAGGCCCACCGCCAGCGGCATCGCCGCCGGTGGCCAGGGGATTCGCTCGTCAAGAACCGCCACGGGCGAGGCGGCGAGCAGGACTGCAGCAGCCAAGCCAACGCGTTCTCCGCCGACGCGACGGCCGACGGCGGCTGCGGCTGCAACGCCGAAAACTCCGAGCAAGCCCGCCCAAAGGTAGGCTGTTTGCGGCCGCGCGCGCAGAGCGGCCGGCGGCACCCAAAGGCCGTAATAAAGACCGCCGAGACGCAGGCGGTTGCGCATGGCTGGGCCGGCAGCGGGCCAGGCGCCGTCATGGATAATTTCCGAAGCCATGGTGAGATCGCGAGCCTGATCCATCCCAAACCAACCTGTTCCGGGTAGCGAGAGTCGCAAGGCGGCGGCGAGCAGCAAGACCAGAAGCAGCCCCACCCGATACCGGGCCGGAGTCACTCCCTCTCCGGAGCCGGAGGTCGCAAGAGCGGCTGCCAGGCATGGGCCAGACGGCTCACGCCCCAATCTGTCAAGGGATTCACCACCGAGAACGGAGCCTCACCTTCCCGCACATCCAGCAGAACCAGGGGCCGCCGGTTGTCGAGCGCCGCGACGTTGAAATGATAACGGCCGCCAAGCAGGGGCAAGCAATTGAATTGCAACTCGATCGCAAAGCGGCCCTCCGCATCGCGCTCAAGTTCGACGCCATCGATTTCGGTCGAAGTGCAATGGCAGACCAGCCCATCGCTGCGGACCAATCCGATTGCGACGCCCGGCGCGAGATCGGCCAGGGGCGAAGGCTCGATCCAGACCCGCAACGTAATCGAAGCACCGGTCGCGACCTGCTGCAGTTTTTCGCCCTCTGGCCCAAACGCCTCGACCCGCGCCACCTGGGCGAGCCGCAAAGATTCGCCCGGAGGCTCCACCCCGCCACGGCCGAGCGCGTCCTCAAGCCGGCGCTCACGCGAGGCATCGGCATAGCCGTCCACCACCATCGCCGCCGGCCCGAAGAGCCGCGGCCGACCCTTCTCCAGCCAGAGCGCGGAATCACAAAGCTTCTTGACCTGGTAGAGATTATGCGAGCAGAAGATCAGCGTGCCACCACGCCGCCGGAAAGCGTCGATGCGATCGAGACAACGCGACTGAAAGCGCTGGTCGCCAACCGCCAAGGCCTCATCCACGATCAGCACATCGGGCTCGACCGCCGTCGCCGTCGCAAATGCCAGTCGCAGCACCATGCCCGAAGACCAGGTCCGGAGTGGCGCATCGATAGCCTCGCCAAGTTCGGCAAATTCAATGATTTCACCTTCGCGCCGCCGCAAAACATTGCGCTCGATCCCCATCGCGAGCCCGGCCAGCCAGAGGTTCTCCCGTCCCGTGAAATCGCGATGGAAGCCCGCCCCGAGTTCCAGGATGGCGCTGCGCGTGCCGACGACCTCAATCGCGCCGCTGGTCGCTGCGGCGGCTCCCGCGATCAACGAAAGCAGCGTCGTCTTGCCAGCGCCGTTATCGCCCACCACGCCAAGCGCCGCTCCCGGGGCAAGCTCGAAAGCAACCTCACGCAGCGCCCAGATCAATTCATGACGCGACCGCCCATCGAGCCATTCGCGCAGGCGCGATAGCGCGCCCACGTAGCTGCGATAAGCCTTGCCGAGGCCGATCGCCCGAACCGCCGCGCCCGTCTGGTTCATACGAGGTCGGGCACCTCGGCCGAAGCGCGTTCGACCACCCGCAGCGCCACTGCCAACACGCCAAGGGCACAGGCGGCACTCCAGCCGAGGGCGAGCCAGGGCGGCTCGCCAC
>VFKT01000365.1 GCA_009885395.1 Deltaproteobacteria bacterium
TCTAATCGAAGCCTGCCCGGATCCTGAGTGATGCGATTTGGCGGCGCCCAAATGTGGCAAGGAGCAATCTGAGATGACCCGAATCAGACTATCGATGCTGCTGGCCGCCGCGCTGTCCTGCGCGCCCAGTATCACGACCATTAGGAAGCCCATGAAAAGATTCATTTCTGCCCGGCTAATGAAGATCATCGCCACGGTCACACTCCTATTCAGAGTTTTACCGGCGAGCGCCGCTGAACCAGAAACCTATTTTGTGCCCAACGTCATCGACCAATTTAATGCGCTTGCTCTTCGCCCGGAAGGGCTTGCTTTCAGCCTTGCCAATGCGCCCGAACCGGAACAATGCAAACATTTCCAGGGGATGGCGCGCAAGCATGGACCCGGGGTGCCTTACCTGTTTGTGACGCGCAGCGGTAACGAACCATCCGGAGTTGGCGGCGCGGGTTGCAGCGACAGTGACGATCCCGGTAATCTTCTAATCGTCAGGTTGGGTTCACGCGATACGAATGGGGAACGGCTTCGATCCAACCGATTGCTGCGCGGTTGGGATAGTTCGGGGACAAGCAGCATGTTTGGAACTCCGCCAGACGCCCGCGATACGGTCGTGAAGGTCATTAATTTTGACGGGCAGAATGGCTGGCCAAATTACGGTCACCCTGGAGGGGTCCAGTTAGTCGGAGATATTCTCGTAGTTCCCCTGGAAACCCCTTACGACGCCAACGACCCGGAAAACCTCATTTTGTTTCTGGATGTCTCCGATCCTGAGAATCCTGTGATCATCAATCGTTTCGATCCCGGCACCGGGCCGAACTTCACGGCGGGACTGGTCGGCATAACTCCGGTCGCAAGCGAGTTCGGCACGGGAAATCGATACCTCATGCTCATGACCGGCAAGGAGAATAAGGAAGTGCTTCTCTATAAATCGCTTCCGACAAATCTGGACGGATACACCGATCTTCGGGCTCCAAACCTGGATTGGCTGTTCGTTCGCAGTTGGACCGAAGACCAGATCGAGGATTGCATACCGGTAGATTGGCATACCGGAAAAGGCGATGCGCATCAGGCCTTGAGCTTTGTCCGGGAAAGCAACCTCAACGGAGATCTCTATTTGGTGGGGACGCGAAACAGCAATCCGTTGCCAGCAGGTTCCGATATCATGGATTTATACCGGGTGAATGTGGACGTTTTCGGCAACCCGGAAGAGTGCCTGATCAGCTACATCGGCTCCAAGCACGTCAGCTCCTATCCGACCATGAATGGCGGCGATTCGGCGAACTTCGCCGCCGCAGGCGGTGTCTATATCAGCCCCTCGGGCGAACTGATCGTTTACTCCACGGAATTCGAAAACGACGGACCGTTCGATTCTCTAAACCAAGGGGGAATAATTCGGCAATCCGTTCGATTTGCGGAGTGGCGCCACAAAACCATGGTGCGAGCCAATAGTCCCACCCTCAAACCAACTGTTCATTTAGGGGGGCCCTATGAAGTGGATGAGGGAAGCAGCGTTGCGGTTTCCGCCACGAGTGCAGGCCCGATTACCAAGGCCTGGCTTCAACTCTTTGAAGATGACGACCTGGGCGCGGAAGTTCCGGAGTTCACGAGCGACGTGTGGCTGATCATCGATTTTGAGGATCGGGAAAAAGACGATTTCCACAACTTTCGCGAGATTGCCTTCAACGACGACGCCGGTTCATGGCGGTGGTTCGCGCCGGTCGGCACCACCCTGCGCGTGAATGATGATGATTTTGACGATTCAGATTTTCCTGGGCGGTTCACCAAGACTCTCTTTGGCACAGGCCAGGTGGAGGAAGAACCGGACCTCGATAAAGTCCGAAACGATGACGGCGACCTTAGCATGGACGACGTGATTACTTCGATGCAGTTTTTCGCAGACTGCGCTGCTTATTACAGCGCCCCGATCGCCATTGCGTGGGATTTGGATTTCGACAGCACCTTCGAAACCCCGGGAGCAAACGCGAACTTTTCCGCGGAGAATTACGATGGCCCTGGACAGCGTGTTGTGCTGGTCAAGGGGCAACATCCGACCGATCCGACTTTCCTTGGACAAAGCGATCCCATCCCTGTCGTCATTCGTATTCGAAACGTCGCACCGTCGCTTCAAAGCCTCACGCTGGTGGACGGACTGGGACTCGAAGTAGGCACCGATACTCCGTTTGCGCTGAAAAACCTCGATTATTTTTTGGAGGGATCGTTCACGGATTCGGGCAAGCTCGACACGCAGAGCGCCTCGATCCAATGGGGCGATGGTGCAATTGATCCCAGCAGTGACTTCATGACGTTCAACGATGCGTTCGGCGGAGCCCTTGGGCTCGTCCAGCATGGCCACGTTTATACCGCCCCCGGAAGCGTTCAGATCGAACTTGAGGTTGTGGATGACGATGGCGGACGCACAGCCGCCGCTCTTGAAATCCAGGTCGTCTCGGCAGCGGAGGCCCTGGAAGCACTCGTCGAAGAAATCGATCTCCTGCTGGCGAGCACTGGGCATCAGGCCACCATCAAGGCGCTGAACGACGTGAAGGACAACCTGCTGGGAAACAATAATGGACAGGCGCAAAACGGGGCATTGTCCAACATCGAAAAAGGAGATCTCGTCGCGGCCATGGTGAAAATCGACGCCGCCATGAAAGCATTGGAGCAAGCGGGACAATCCGGGAGCATTGATTTGTCGGGGCTAAAGAATCTCCTGGGACTGGCGGCGGAGTCGATCGCTCGTGGCGCATATGTGGATGCAGTCGCTCGTATTGGCGTTTCGCCCAGGCCAGACCAACCCGCTCGGTTGCAGATGGCGGCGCAAGCCCTTGCCAATGGCCATGCCCGGCTGGTTGCCGCTGCGTTTCGCGCCGCGATTGATGAATTCAAGAGTGCCGTCTCCATCGCCTCGGCTCTCCGATTACGTACGACTGGGCAAACGCGACTGCCGTCAAGGTCGCTGCGCTGAACTCAGCCGGCTACGCCGGATACAGCAACTGGCGGCTGCCCACGCTAGAGGAGCTGCAGTCGATTACTGACTTGGCCTACTCCAACCCGGCCGTCTCGCCGGCGTTCAATCCGGGCTGCGTCCCAAGCTGCACGGTTTTAAATTGTAGTTGCACAGTTTCGTCGAATTATTGGTCGTCGTCTACCTACGCGGACGATCCTTCGAGCGCGTGGGTCGTGAACTTCTACGGCGGCGGCACCTTCGCGAACTATAAGACGAACAGCTTCTATGTTCGTGCTGTCCGCGGTGGCTTCTGAGGGCTTGATCATTCGGTCATTCGACCTTTGATATTTGGTTTCCGGGCGGCCGTAAAACCGGCCGTCCGAAAATATTTGAAGAATGGCACAAACGGATCAGCTACCGATTTTCAAGCAGGCTTACGATCTGTGTCTCTATCTCGGCCAGATCGTGTGCACCTTTGCGCGCTATCATAAATACGCGCTTGGCGCCGACCTGCGAGAGAGCACTCGCCGGGTGCTGCGTCTGTCGGCTGACAAGCATCGCATCTTCGCCGTGGGAGAAAGGGCTATCCGGCCAATTGCTCGCGAGCCTTCGAGAAAGAGCGCCAGCTCGCTCGTCGTCAGCTCGACCGACTGGCCGAGACTAGACCAAAGGCTTGCGAAACGTCCCCGCCTGGTTGATGTCTACTTTCTCTGGGGAACCTCAAGGTCCTCTCGCACGGAGACGACATGGGCCGCATGACGGGCGGTACAAGATCAAGGCGAGGCCGGGATCGCCGCCCGGAGGCGGCGCCTGCCTTCATTCGCAGAGTTCGTTGCGCAGCACCCGACCTGGCAGCGCGCCGGTGTGTCGGCCGTGGCGCATTAATATTTTTCCGTTGACCACCGTCGCGTCGTAACCGCGTGAGCCCTGCGAGAGGTGGGGCGCACCGCCGGGCATGTCGTGGCGCAACTCGGGCAGCCCGATATCGATCCGGTCGAGGTCGATGACGTTCAGGTCGGCATGGGCCCCGACCCGAAGCAGGCCACGGTCGCGCAGGCCCCAAAGCATGGCCGGGTCGAAGGTGAGCTTGCGCACCGCCTGCTCAAGCGAAAGCAGGCGCTTCTCGCGCACCCACCACGAGAGCATGAAGGTGGAATAGCTTGCGTCGGAGGTCTGGGTGGTGTGGGCGCCCGAATCGCCGAGTCCGACCCCGGTGAGGGGGTGGGTGAGCATTTCGGCGACGGCATCAAGATCTGGATTGAAGAGGGGGACGATGAAGAAGCCGCGCAAATCGGTCTTCAGGATATGGTCGAGGATGATTTCGCCGAAATGACGACCTTCGCAACGCGCGGTCGCACCCACGCTGCGCTCGGGCCGGAGATCGTAAGCCGAGGCGCCCTCACCCTCGAGTGCAAAAAGTTGATCGACAGTGGCCATGCCGCCCAGTACGTCACCCCTCTCGCCGCGGACGCTCTCCAGCAGCCGCGTGCGCAGATCGGCATTCTGCAAGGCGGCGCGAATCTCCTCGACCGGCTTGGCCGCGAGATCTCCCGCAGCCGGGAAGATCCAGAGCGGCGACACCGAGATGCCAAAGCCCATCAGCAGGCCGACGCTTCGCACGGCAACCTGCGGCACGATCCGCGCGCCGAGGATCTGTGCCTCTTCGGCGGCCCGCAAGGTGTCGCGCCAAGCATTGGGGTAGGGCAGGCATTGCACCAGACCGACGCTGAGCGGCCGGCGGCTCTCAAGTGCCACCGGCAGCATCCATTCGTAATCCCGGCGGTAACCATCGGGATCCTCGCCGGCGCCGCCGAGCGGAATGATTTCGAGCACGCCGACGCCAGTCGCGGCCAGGCCGCCGGCCAGCGCATCGAGTTCGCGGCGGTCGGCAAAGGTGCCGGGAACCGGATCGCCGTTGGGGGTGCGGTGCATGGTGGTTCTGCCGGTGGAGACGCCGAGTGCTCCGGCGTGCATCGCTTCGATCACCGCTGTGCGCATCGCAACCAATTCTTCGTCTGTGGCCAGGGCGTCGGTCGCACCGCGCTCGCCCATGGTGTGGATGCGCAGCGGCGCATGGCTCAGATGCGCACCGATGTTGAGGCCGAGTGGCTGGCGATCGAGCATGGCGAGGTACTCGGGAAAGGTTTCCCAATTCCA
>VFKT01000058.1 GCA_009885395.1 Deltaproteobacteria bacterium
GCGGCCCGGGTTCGGGTAAGGCGCTTCTCCGCAATGCGCGTCATGATCTGCAACCGGTCCAGTTCTTTGCGGCTCAATGTCACGTGCTCCGTCATGCCACCCGTGTGGCCCGAAACCGGACATTTCTAAATGGGACGAACCGGACATTTGCATATGGGGCCTACACACCAGATTGTCTGATAAGATAGATTATGACAAATTCAAAGAAAGTCGCGAGCCACCAGGCCTCTCGCCCGCGAGGATGACACGCGAATTGATGGGCACCCTCTCTGAGGAGCGAAGCTTAGGGCTTCCGCAGCCGCCGAAGGCCTCGGACGGCCCGAGACGTCGGCCGCCGATCGATCGGATGAGCCCCGCGTGCCGCGCAGCCTCAGGAGTCGTCCGGCTCGCCAGGAAACGGGTCCTCGAGTATCGCTGCGCCGGCCGTCACTTCTTCCGGCGACAGACAACGTTGCAGTGCGGCCCGGATGCGGCGATCGTTCGGATCAAGTTCAAGCGCACGTTCGAGGTAGCGCCGCGCCTGCAGCCGTCGGCCATCGTGCAATTCGAGTTCCCCGAGCAAGGTCAGCAGTCCCGCATCCTCCGGCGCGAGTTCGCGCGCCCGAACGAAGCAATCTCGCGCCGCGGCTCGTTCGCGCCGCCGGTGACGAAGCCGCCCCAGCAGCCGAAGCCGCTCGAGATCCAGAGGCAAAAGCCGCCGGGCCTCCTCGAGGTGATCGACGGCGCTTTTCTCCCGGCCCAGTTCCAACAATCGACGAACATGGCTGAGGAGGTTCTGGCGCTCCGCTGGAAACGCCGGAACGTCGCAATCGACCTCCAGCACATCGCCGACCAGGTCGACGCGAAGCAGCCTTACGGAGGAGCCAAGATAGTTCCTGAGCACAGCCAGAGCCTCGTTGTGGGATAGATCTGCGAGGAAGATCCGCGCCAACGCATCCAGGGTATGGTCTTCCCGGTGGAGGCGCAGCTTCAGTCGCTCTTTCACACGCGCTCGAGCGGATCGAAAAGCTTGCGGTACTCATCGAAGGCGAAGCGATCCGTCATGCCCGCAATATAGTCAGCGATCACTCGCGGTGGATCTTGGCCCGCGCCGATCTGCCGCACCACATGCAGCGGCATCTGTCGGGGCTCTTCCAGATAGGTCTGGAACAGCCCCGTAATCACTGTTTTCGCCTTCATTCCCATACGCGTGACGCGCTGATGGGTGTAGAGATGCGCCATCAGGAGGTCCTTCAAGCTTCGCACCTGCGGCTCCATCTCGGGGCCGTAGCCGGCAAGACGTGGCCGCACGGCACGAACGCCGTCCATGTCGCGGACCCTCTCCTGCTCCAATCGGAGTTCGGTTTCGTCGATCACCGCCCGCACCATCGCATCGAGGATTCGTCGAACCGTCTGGTAACGGAGGATCGAGAACGAGGCCCCCGCTCCGTCTTGCTGAGCCCGCTGGAAGTTGTTCTGCCATAAAGGCAAAGTTTCCATGGCCGCCGGATCCAGCATCCCGGATTGCAGACCGTCGTCGATATCGTGGCAATTATAGGCGATTTCGTCGGCAAGATCGGCGATCTGGGCCTCGAGCGGCGGTGCCGTCCCGGGGTCGAAAGGACGCACCAATGGATGGTCGTACTCGCTGGAATGCTTGGCTATGCCTTCGCGGACCTCGAAGCTCAGGTTCAGCCCGGGGAAATGGGGGTAGCGCTCCTCGAGACGCTCCACGATTCGCAAACTTTGTGCGTTATGCTCGAAGCCGCCGAAGGGGCGCATCAGTCCATCGAGCACCCGTTCGCCGGCGTGACCAAAGGGCGTGTGGCCGAGATCGTGGGCCAGC
>VFKT01000179.1 GCA_009885395.1 Deltaproteobacteria bacterium
AATGGCCCTCCCCGCAGCGGCCGCCGCATCACCACCACGACCCCAGGTTCAGCCCGAGATCAAAGCCGCTCCCGGCAGCCCCACTCCCACCCCGATCGCCGCCCCTGGGGACCGGGTGATCGTGATCGAGCCAGGCGATACGCTGCTCGACCTGCTGGTGCGAGAGTACGGTCAGACCAACTACACGGCGCTTGAAGTGATTCGGGCCCGCAACCCCCAGGCGCTGCATCCCGAACGCTTGCTCGCCGGCACTTCGCTGGTGGTCCCGGCACCCAATGCCCGAGCCAGGCTGATCGGAGATGCCGAGGCACAGCGTGTCTTGGTCGTAGCGACCACGAGCCTGGCTCGCGCCATGGCCGCCCAGACCAAACTTTCAGGGGAATTCGGCGACAATGTCCGGCTTGAGACCACGGACATCGACTCCGGTCTCAGCGTCTACCGGGTGGTGGTTTCCGGCCTCGGAAAAACAGCCGCAAAAAATCTCGCGACCCGGCTCGGGCCAGTGCTCGACCCTGTGCTACCTGCTATCGAGACCGCCACCACCATCCCGGAGTAGCCTCGCTTCTGCCAAAGCCCGTGCCTTGTGGACCTGCACGGGTTCCCGGAAATCGTGCAAAATTGCGCTTTCAGTAGGGCTAAGTCCGGGCAAAAAGCCAAGCAAACTCAACCATTTCGACGTATCTCCAAGCAACTGGTCCGGGCCCGGCTGGCGTTGTCCTTGCTTGCTATCGGCTCTCCCTGACCTCGCGCCCTCACTCAACCCACCGCAAGATTCGCATCATCGTCATCTCGCCCCGCACCGGGCTCATCATGTCGACGCTAAAGAAAAGCGGTGGAGTACGTTTGTACAAGCCCCTAAATGCCTCAAGGCCAAGCGCCGATCACCCGATATGGGGGAGGTCCGCTGAGATGGACCACCCCATAGACGGCAAGGGGGCGGGGATGGCGGATGTAATGGCGGCGGCGCAGGGCGTAGCTTGGACGACGAATCCCAGGAGAGTCGCGAGAGGCGCCTGGACATCGGGCCTGTTGGCGGCGATTTTTCTCGCGGCCGGCTGTGGGGCACGCCAAGACTCATCGCTGGCCGTGGCTGGCGCTGCCTACGCCATCCCCGAGGGCGGGGCACCCTCCTTCGATTCCCCGTCGGAACTCCTGCTGCCAGACGAAAGCTACCGGCTTGCCGCCGGCGACCTGATCGACGTGCGCTTCCCCTATCACCCGGAAGAGAACGAGCGCGTCCCCGTCCGGCCCGACGGCATGGTCAATCTCCAGATCGCCGGCGATATTCCAGCCGGAGGCATCACGGTTTCTCAGCTCCAGGATGAAATCCGCCGCCGGGCCTCGAAATATCTCAAGGATCCGGTGGTCAGCGTCGTCGTGGCACAGCTCGCCGAGCATAAGGTCTATGTCGGAGGCGATGTCACACGACCGGGCTTCGTCCTTTATCGGGACGGCCTCACTCCGCTTCAGGCGATCATTGAACGCGGCGGCTTCACGGATACGGCCGACGACGATAATGTGCTCTTCGTGACGCGGATCGGCGGAGAAGTCCGCACCGAGCGCCTTGACCTGGATGCAATCGTCGACGGCGATGCCGAGGAACAGATTTATCTGGCGCCTGACGATATCCTAATGGTACCCAAGACGTGGATTGGTCATGCTGACGTGTTCGTGGACCAGTGGGTCCGCGGTCTGCTGCCAACTGTTCCCCGGCCCGGTGTTGATCTGAACGCGCTCCTGTTCTGATCGAAAGCCTGACCAGAGATTACAAAATTACCCAAAAGGACCATCAAGCACGTGGGAAAGACGTACGAAGCGCTCAAGCGGGCAGAGGCCGAACGACGAGCTCGTGAGAGCCGAGAGGTTCCCTCTGACTTCGACGTCCCGCCCGGGCTCTTGCAGCCGGCCCACTCCGATCGTGCGGAGCCCCTCGCCGCCCCGACCGCCGAGCCCGCGATCACCCAAGCGACCTCCCCAGAGACTGCAGCTCTGTCGGCAACCGAAGCCGTGCCGATGCCGGTTGAGCTCGTGCTTCCGAAAGCCACTTCGCCGCGATGGCCCCGCTTTGGCAGACGCAGCGAGAGCGCCGACAACAGCCCCGCCAATCGGAACGGTCATGCCAACGGAAATGGCAACGGTAACGGCAACGGTCACGGCAACGGTCACGGCAAGGGAAATGGCAACGGCAACGGTCATGCCAACGGAAATGGCAACGGCAACCGCTACGAGAGCCGTCACAACGGCCAGGGACGTGCCCGCTTCACCTTCGACGTCCCGCCGACCACGCTTGAGGAATTTCAACAGCTTCGTAAAAATTTACTCTCGACACGAAAGGGCCGCTCCCCGCAGCTCATGCTGATGGCCTCGTCACGACATGGCGAAGGTGCGACCACCACCACGGCCCTCCTGGCGGCAACCCTTGCACAGGGTGGCCGCTGTCTGGTGATCGACGCGAATCTCCGCACACCAGGCCTCTCGCGCCTGCTTGGCGAAGGCACTGCCACTGGCCTCTGCGAAGCCCTCGCAGACACGACAACGGCGCAGTCGCACGTCCACCCAACCGAGATCACGAATCTCTATGTCATGCCGACCGGCGTCGGCCCGGTGCGCGTCCCCTATATGTTCGAAGGCAAGCCCCTCGACGATCTCCTCGTCCATTTGCGACGCGAATTTGATTTCATCCTGATCGACGGGGCGCCGATCGAAATGTATGCCGACAGTTCCTATCTCGCAGCTCGGGCCGACGGCGTCATCCTGGTGATTCAGGCAGAGACCACACCCGTCCCCGTCCCGGCCCTCTCGCTGCGCGAACTTGAGCGGGTTGGCGCAGACGTCCTCGGTGCCGTCCTCAACCGGACGCAGAGCTACATCCCCGAACTCCTGACCCGGCTGACGAATCCCCAGGATCTCGTCGAAGTTTCGATCATTCCACACCCCCAGGCGCCCCAATGAACGAAGCAGTACGGGAATTCCTCCACATCCTCTTCAAGAGGAAGCGATTCGTGGTGATCACCTTCGCCGCAGTGGCGATTCCTGCCGTTCTGATGGCTCTACTGCGCTCGCCCACCTACCGCGCCTCGGCCAAGCTGCTGATCTCCGGTGCCCGGAGCTACCTCCACATCTCTCCCCAAGACTCCAGAAAAGGCACCCAGATCCCGGACAGCCAGATCCTCTTTGCCGAAATGGAGAACCTGAAGAACCGCTCGTTTCTCCTCTCTGTCGCGAGCCGACTTCAGGTCGAGATTCTCGACCCGGTGCCCGACGACAAGGATATGCGCACCCGTCAGACCGCCAGCAAGATCGCCCAGGATCTGGTCGTGACCGCCTATCCCAAGACGCCCATGCTTGAGGTCGCATTCACGGCCTCGGACAAGCACATCGCTGCCGCGGTCGTGAACACAGTCATCGACGCCTACCTCGAATACCACCCAAGCCTCTATGAGTCCCCGGAGGTAGAGAAGTTCTACGAGAAGCGTGGCGACGAGCTGCGACGCGACCTGCGGCGCGCAGAGACCCGTCTCGACCGCTTCCAGCGCAGTTCCGGCATCATCAATCTCACGCAACAACTCGACGAGATGGTCCGGCAGACGATGGCCGTGGAACTCGAACTCGAGGAAACCGACGGCCTGACGCATCAGACCAAAAATCTCATCGCCGAACTCGAGCGCTCCCTTCAGTCCGAACCGGAGCGCGTCGCCAGCGACGTCAATATGGTGAACAACCCGGTCGCGCGCGCCCTTGAGGAACGCATCGGCCTCCTCACGGTCGAGCTCTCGGAACTCCGCCAACGCTACACCAACGAGGATCGCCGGGTCCGCGACAAGCTCCAGCAAATCGCCGAACTGCAGGCACAGGTCGACCACCAACCCGAACGGATCGTCGGCAGCGAACGCTTCGAGCGCAACCCCGTCCACCAAAACCTGACCGAAGAGCTTCTCCGCGCCAAGGCCAATACTGAGGCCCTGGCCGCCAAACAGGAAACCCTCGCGGCCTCGCTGGTCGAGTTTCGCAGCCGCATGCACGGCATGGACACGGCCGGCAGCGAGTTGCGCGAGTTCGAAGCACAGGTGGCCCAGACCCGATCAGCCCTGGAGCAGGTCGTAAAGCGCGAGCAGGAAGCCGAGCTTTCGATGCAGATGAGTGCCGATAAGCTCGACTCGATCCGCATCGTGGATCGGGCCCAGCCCCCGCCGAATCCAATCAACCGCAATCTTCCCCTCACCATTCTCGTCGCCCTTCTGGCGGGCGGCGCACTCGGGATCGCAGGAGCCTTCGGCCTCGAGTTTCTTTACCAGACCTACCATTTCGGCTCGGACGTCGAGCGCGAGCTGGAAATTCCTGTTCTTGGTCTTATCAGCGACTTCCAACAGACCTCCTGATTCCGGCCTCGCCATCACTTCGGGAGGGCCTTCAAATTCGCAAGATTCTGACAGATTTCGCCAAGCTCGCCATTCACCATGGCGGACTTTCATCCCTCGCCCGCACCTGCCTCTCAGGCCGTGGTGCAATTTTGCGCTACCATTCCGTGAGCACGATGGCGGACGGGACCCACCTCTGCCTGGACCCGGGGCTTGCCGTCGCGCCAGAGGCCTTCGACCGGCAATGTGCCTATCTGGCGCGCCACTATACCGTGATTTCGCTCGATCAAATGGTCGATGCCCTCACCGAGGGTACGCCCCTGCCACCCAAAGCCGTCGCTCTCACCTTCGACGATGGCTACCTCGACAATCATACCCACGCCCTGCCGATCCTGAAGCGTCACGGGCTTAGTGCAACTTTTTACGTAACGACGGATTGCATCGACAACCGCGCCATCCTGTGGACCGGCCTGTTGCGATTTGCGGTCTTCACCACGGAACGGCCCCTGCTCGAGATCACCAGCCCCGTCCCATTCCGCCTGCCACTGCGCACGCCCATCGAGCGCAAAGAGGCCTTCACAAAATTGATCGTCACCATGAAAAATGTGCCGACTAGTCGGCGCCTCGCCATCTTGGCCGCCGTCCGCGAAGCCGCTGGTATCGAGGATTTATCGCCTCTGAAGGGCATCATGATGTCGTGGGATCAGGTCGTTGAGTTGCGCGACGCGGGCATGACGATCGGGGCGCATACGCTCAGCCACCCCAATCTCCCCAACGCCACCGAGGACGAGGCCCGGCGCGAGATCTTCGGCTCCCGCGATGCGATTACCGAGCGGCTCGGTGGAAAAGTTCGGCATTTTTCGTACCCCAACGGCCGAGGCAGCGCCCACCTCACTGAGGGCATCAAGCAGATCGTGGCCGAGGCCGGCTTTGCATCGGCCACGACCTCGCTCACCGGAGCAATCCAGGCGGGCGATGATCGCCTCGCCCTGAAAAGAATCGGGGTCTATCTCCGCCACGGCGCCCTGCCAGAATTCAGTCTCGGTATTGAGCGCGGGAAGCTCCAGGCGTGAGCCAGGAATCCGTCGCCGCACCACCCGCCGTCATCCGGCGCACCGCGGATGCCACGACCTTCCCACCCTGGGTGGTCGGGGTTCTCGTCCTCGGTGCGATCCTGCTTGGCGTAGCCTCGTTGACCGACGATAAATCCCTGATGCTTGTCGCCGGGGGCCTCACCGCCCTGGTTGGCGGTGCGACCATTTTCTACCGGCCCCACGTCGGTGTGCTGGTCATCCTCTCGACCATGCTGCTGTCCTACCCTGACGCCCTGAAGGGGGTGCCACCCTTCACCATCAACAATATGCTCGGCGGCGTCTTGCTGGTCATCCTGGTGCTTCAACTCTACCGCTCGCGGGATTATTGGTTTCTCCGCCAACCCGAAGTTCGACTGCTCATCTTCCTCACACTCTGGTTGATCCTGATTGCATGGCTGAGCGAACTCTACCTTCCCGAAAAGCGCCTGCTGCCTTCGATCGCGAGACGCGGCGTCGAGGGTAAAAGTTACGGTGAAGCCGACGATACCGGCCGCTGGATCTTCGAACTGCTCTCCCGCCTCGCTTTCGTGATCTTCTTTCTCAACTGGATGACCACCCCGACCCGGGTGCGTTGGGCGCTCTGGCTCTTCGCGCTCTGCATCGCCGCAGCCGTGCCGACTCTTGGTCCCGATATGACCAAGGGCGAGAACGAGTACCGGATCACCTCCAAGGCCGTCGGTTGGGCTGTGAATTTGAACCGTTTCGCCTTCATGATGAACGTCGGGGTGGCGCTCTTCCTCTATCTCGCCGGGCGCACCCGGGCGCTGGCCGGCCGCCTTTTCTTCATCCTCTGCGCGCTGGGAAGTATCCCCCTGATCTTGTTGTCCGCCTCGCGAAGTGGGTTCATCGGACTCGGCCTGGTCGGCCTGTTTTCGCTCGGCGTGGCACCTATCCCTCGCCGCTGGAAGGGTGGCGTTGCCCTGGCTGGCTTGGCCTTGACGCTGCTCGCCTTCCAATTCGTTCTCGCCGACGCCGCTCGCGAACGTCTGCTCAACATCAATCCCTTCGCGCCGCAGGCCTCGGCCGACTACAGCGCCTTCGCCGAGGGCAGCCGCTCCACTGAAGTACGCATGACCACCTTGGCCGAGGCGTTCGAAATCATCGCCCGCTACCCGCTGACCGGCGTCGGTCTTGCCAATTTCCGCTGGGTCAATGCCATCATGCACGAGTCCTACAAACCGCCGCATAATTCCTATGTCTGGGCGGCAGCCGAAGGTGGCTTACCAGCCCTCTTCGCCTACCTGGCCCTCTTCGCCCTGCTCTGGGGACGCATCAGCCGTATGCGACCCCATTTTAAAGACCATCTGATTCTGGCTGGGCTGCCGGATTGGCTTCGGATCTATCTCATCCTCCTGCTCTTTTTTTCAATGTTCGCCGACGTCTGGATCGAGGTCCACGTCTACCTCATCGCAGCGATCGCAATCACGCTCTCGCGTATCGCCGAGGATGAATATCTTCGCACGCGCGGACTACCCGGTGCCCAGGGGGGCACGGCGGGGGCTCGCCGCGCGACCGCACGTGCGCTCTACCGACAGGACGCCGCCTCGTGATCCGGGTCGCCTATATCGTCGACCACCTCAAGGTCGGGGGTGCACAGCGACATCTTTTGCACGTGGCGCGCGAGCTTGATCGCAACCGCTACACCCCGGAGATCTGGGTTGGCCCAAGCGATCCCGGCGAGTTGGTACCCGAATTTGAGCGGCTCGGTGTCCCGGTTCGCTCGTTTGGCATTGACCGCTCGCTCTGGAGCCTCGCCTCGGCCGCATCGATCCGACGGGTGGCGCGCGAGTTTCATCAACGCCAGATCGCGATCGTGCATGGCTATCTCTTCGAGGGCAATGTGCTTGCCGCCGCAACGGGTCGGCTTGGACGAGTTCCAGTCGTCCTCACCAGCAAGCGCAGCCTTGACCGTTACGCCCGGATGGACCACCGCCTTGCGGCTTTTTTATCGAATCGTCTCAGCGATGCGGTCGTGGTCAACGCCGAACCGATCGCCGAGTTGATCCGAACCCATGAACGTTGTCCGGAGCATAAGATCGTCCGGATTCCAAACGGGGTCCCGCTGGCCCGGATTGGGGACGCCCGAGATCCTGACCTCCTCCGAATCGGCATGGTCGGCAGACTCGGTTGGAAGAAGGGCTACCCGCACGCCCTTGAAGCGTTCGCCCAGCTCCGGCAGCGCCATCCTGATCTTGCAGTTGATATCGTCGGTGAGGGTTCTGAACGTGCAGCGCTCGAGGAACTGAGCGCCCGATTGGGCCTTGACCAGACCGTGCGCTTCCTTGGCCGGCGGGAAGATGTCCCGGAACTGCTTTCTGGATGGGCGATCTATGCCCTGTCGTCGGTGATCGAAGGCATGCCCAACGCCCTGCTCGAAGCCATGGCGGCCGGCCTCGCGGTGGTTTCGACGGCTGCTGGAGGTTGCGGCGAAGTCGTCGTCGACGGCGAGAGCGGCCTCCTGGTACCGCCGGGTGAACCGGCTGCCTTTGCCGCAGCCCTCGACCGACTGCTTTCCGATCGGGGCCTTCGACAGCGCCTCGGCAGCCACGCTCGTCAGCGCGCTCTGCACGAATTCTCGCTCGATGCGATGCTAGCGGCGATGGATCAACTCTATGTGAAGGAACTGACTCGCGCCGGGCTTCGGGTTCCCGCGTCTGCTGCCGATAGAGAAGCAGAGCCGCGCGGAGCCAATCCGGCATTCGTGGCCTGAAGAAACCACCAATGGCAGGCCTCTTTCTCTTCATAATCGCGCTGACGGCGCTCGTCTACCACCACCTGGGCTATCCCCTGTTGCTGGTGCTGCGGGCCCGGCTTCGTCCGCGCGGAGCCACGTCGCATCATGCCGGAGACGAGGGCTGGCCCACCGTGAACCTGCTGATTTCGGCCTTCAACGAGGAAGCCGTGTTGGCGGGCAAGCTCACCAACGCCACCAGCCTCGACTACCCTGCCGGTCGCCTCGAGATCGTGGTCGCCTCGGATGGCTCCACCGATCGAACCAACGCCATCGCTTGCGAATTTGCGGAAAAGGGCGTCACGCTGATGGAGTTCACGCCCAACCGTGGCAAGAACCTCGTCCTGAACGACGCCTTGCCGCGACTTCGGGGCGATATCGTGGTTTTCACCGACGCGAACGGCATGTATCGCCCGGACGCCTTGCGTGCGCTGATCGCCCCCTTCGCCGACCCCCGCGTCGCGTCGGTTTGCGGCGAACTGGTCTATCAAAATTACAACGAAAACCCGATCGCCGAGGGCTACAACCGCTACTGGGAATTCGACCAGCTACAAAAACGACTCGAGGGAGCCGCCGGAACCTTGCTCGGGGCCAACGGTTCGATCTTCGCCGTGCGTCGCGAACTTTGCCGACCGATTCCAAACAATGTCTGCAACGATATGGTGCAGCCGATTCTTGTTGCCGCCGAGGGGTATCTCTGTCTTTACGAGCCCGGAGCGCTTTCCTTCGAGGCCGGTTCCCGGGATCTTGGCGACGAACTCCGGCGGCGTTCGCGCATCATCGGTCGGGGCATCCGCGGCATTGCCTTCACCTGGCCCGTCATTCGCGCCAATGGGGCCTGGGCCATTGGCTGGGAGCTGCTTTCCCGCAAGGGCCTGCGCTACCTCACGCTCCTTTGGTTCTTCCTCCTCCTGGTCGGCTCCGGTCTCGCCGGCGGCCTGCTCTTCGGCACGCTGTTCTGGCTGCAGATTCTCGCCTATCTGGCGATCCCTTTCGCCGCGCGCTTGCCGGAGAGCCGGTTCAAGCGGCTGGCTTCACCATTGGTCTATTTCGGGATTGGCAACCTGGCAGCCATGCAGGGCTGGTGGAAGGTGCTCAGCGGCTCCGAGCTGGGCCGCTGGCAGACCGCGGAACGCCCCTTCGAAGGGCGCGAGGCTTCGGGCTCGACGGCAACGGAGGCGCCATGACGAATGCGCCCTTGAATGCCTTCTCGGTGGATGTCGAAGACTGGTTTCAGGTCTCGGATTTCGAGAGCCGGATCCGCCGCCGGGATTGGGATCGGTACGAGAGCCGGGTACTTGCCAGCACCCGACGCCTGCTCGCCCTGCTGCGCGAGCATCGAACCAAAGCGACATTCTTCATTTTGACGTGGAACGCGGAGCGTTGGCCTGTGCTGGTCGAAGAAATTGCAGCCGACGGCCACGAAATCGCAAGCCATGGTCATTCTCACGAATTGGTCTACGAACTCGGCCGCGACGGCTTCCGCCGCGATCTCGATCGTTCCATCGAAATCTTGAGCCGGATCACCGGCCGCCCGGTGCCCGGCTACCGCGCGCCAAGTTTCTCCGTGACGGCGAAATCGCTATGGGCGCTCGACGTCATGCTGGAAGCGGGCCTCGACTGGGATTCGAGCGTCTTTCCGGTCGAGGATTCCCTCTACGGAATCCCGGGCGCGCAGCGCTTCCCCTATACGATCCACGAGCGGGACGGCCGGCAGCTCGTTGAATTCCCGATGACGACGGCCCGACTCCTGAACCGCAACCTGCCCATGGGAGGGGGGGCCTACCTGCGGGTGCTGCCCTACCC
>VFKT01000052.1 GCA_009885395.1 Deltaproteobacteria bacterium
CGCGTGGTAGGCGCGGAAGAAGACACCGCTGCCGTCGACCAGGCAGAGCCGCTTGCTCTCCTCTGCCCGCGCCACGCCGCTGTCGTACCAGCGAGCGCGGGCGGCACGCAAACCGGCGCCGCGACGGACGGGGCTGCGCCCTCAGCCTCGTCACGTCGGTCGCTTGAAGACCCCGGAGAAGGCCAGACAACCCTCCACCCGGTCAAGCGTTCATGGTGAAAGTTGCGCCGCCAGGGCGCGTGCGCGAGGCGAATCATGGCGCGCCAGCCCAAGCGCCAACAGGATGAAGGCCCCGAGAACAAAGACGATGCACGGTGCGCGACCGCGCGGCGGGCACGCGTGCACGGCAAAAGAAGGTGCCCCCTGCGGCCGGCGGAAGGCTCACCGTCATGGCGGCGTGACCGAGCGATGGGCCACCGTCGTGGCGGGCGAACACGCGGCTGTGGCTGGTCATGCCGGGTGCGGTGCGGGTGGGCGGTCTGACAACCCGTTGCGTTCAAGCTCGACCCCGTGCCAGAAGCATTCGACGCCTCGTTCGCGTATCCACGCGGGAGACCGATGGCGACAACGCTTCCAGCCCCCCCGATCGAGCGCGCCTGTTTCTGGCTGGCGCGGCAACCCGCCGAGGCAGGAGAAGCTCTGGCCGGCGAGCAGCAGGCCGATATCGTCATCGTCGGGGCTGGCCTCACCGGCCTGTGGAGCGCGATCCACTTATTGACGCTGGAACCGGGACTGAAGGTCGCCGTCGTCGAGGCCGAGCGTATCGGCTACGGCGCCTCGGGACGCAACGCCGGCATCCTCTCTGACACGATCGACCATAGCCATGCGCTGGCGATTGATCATTTTGGCGTTGACGAAGCCCGTCGCTTGGCCGCGCTGGGGCGCTCGAACCTGACTGAGCTCATCGGTTTTCTGCAAGCCCGCGGCATCGATTGCGATCTCAAGCGCAGCGGCATCCTCACCACAGCACTCAGCCCGGAGCAGAGGATCGGGCTTGAGGCCTCGCTCAAATCGGCGCGCGAGCTTGGCGTCGACGATTGGCGTTTGCTCTCGGCCGAAGAAACCCGCGCCGAAATCCACAGCGATCTCTACCAGGGCGCCTTGTTCAACCCGGCCGGCGGGGTGCTCGATCCGGTCAGGCTCACGAATGGACTCGCGCGCGAAGCCCGGCGCCTTGGTGCGCGAATCTTCGAGCAATCGGCCGTCTTCTCGCTGGAACGGGCCGGCAGCGGAATGAGGCTTCGGACCGCCGGCGGCACGCTGCGGGCAAAGCGCTGCGTGCTCGGCATGAGCGCCTACACCCACCTCCTCGTGCCGCGCGCCAAGCACCGTTTCCTGCCGCTTTTCGACTACGTTCTGGTCAGTGAAAAATTGACGGCTGCCCAGCGCGAGACGATCGGCTGGCACAAACGTCAGGGGGTCAGCGACGCGCGCAGCTTCTTCAACTACTACCGCCTCACCGACGACGACCGTATCCTCTGGGGCACCAGCGAGGCCGCCTATTACCCGCCCAACCGCGTCGATCGCGGCTGCGATCATTCGGCGCAGCATTATGCCCAGCTCAAGATAAGTTTTATCGAGCACTTCCCCGCCCTTCGCGAACTCGAATTCCCCTGGGCCTGGGGCGGAGCGATCTGCGCCACGACGCGCTTCTCGCCCTTCTTTGGCCGCGCACTCGGCGGCCGGGTGCTCTACGGCCTCGGCTTCACCGGCCACGGTCTCGGCACGACGCACCTCACCGGCAAGATCCTGGCCCATTTGGCGCTGCGCCGGGATTCCGAGCTGCTCAACCTGAAGCTGGTCCGCGAACTGCCGTTCCCCTACCCGCCCGAACCGATCCGCCGCTGGGCGGTCGGCCAGGTGAGCCGCGCGCTGCGGCGGGTCGATCGCGGCGAACCGCCAAACCTTCTGCTGCGCTGCCTCGACGCCCTCGGGATCGGTCTTTCGAGCTGAACGACCCGCGCCGGGGCCACGCGGGCCTGGTCGCCGAGCGGACCACCCCCTCGCGCCTTGACAGCCGGGGCGGGTGATTTTAGTTGCGGGCCTCGCGAGCGCGTGCCGGATAGAGAGCAAGCGGACGAGCCGAAGCGCAGAACCATGATCGAAGTCTCAAACCTCACGAAGCGCTACGGCGAACGCGCCGCGGTCGAAGCGATCTCCTTCAAGGCGGAGCGCGGTCAGATCGTCGGCTTCCTCGGACCCAACGGGGCCGGCAAGACCACCACCATGCGCATGCTGACCGGCTTCCTGCCGCCCTCGTCGGGCAGCGCCACCGTCGCCGGCTTCGATATCAGCACCCAGGCAGACGAAGTCCGTCGCCGCATCGGCTACCTGCCCGAGACGCCACCGCTCTACCCCGAGATGACGGTCCGGTCCTACCTCACCTTCGTCGCGAGGCTGAAAGGCGTCGCACGCGGAAAATTGCGTGAGGCTTGCGATCGTGCGATCGAGCGCACCGGCCTCACAGACGTGCACGGCCGCCTGCTGCGCCACCTCTCCAAAGGCTACCGCCAGCGAGTGGGACTCGCGCAAGCCATCGTGCACGACCCCGAGGTTTTGATTCTTGACGAACCGACGGTCGGTCTCGATCCGCGCCAGATCATCGAGATCCGGTCTCTCGTGCGCGAACTGCGCGGCGATCGCACGGTGATCCTCTCCACCCACATCCTGCCTGAGGTGGCGCAGACCTGCGACAAAGTCGTGATCATCAACGAAGGCCGCATCGTCTGCGAAGATGATCTGGCGCACTTGACCGCCGAGAGCCCGCTCGAAGAGGTTTTCATGCGGCTGCTTGCGGCCGATACCCGCGACCGTGAATCAAGGCTTGATCATGACGCGGGCGCCAGCCCGGCTGGAGCCGTCTGATGCGCAACGTGCTCACCATCGCTGGCCGCGAGCTGCGCTCGATCTTCACCTCGCCGGTCGCCTACGTCGTGATGACCGGCTTTCTCCTGCTCTGCGGCTGGTTCTTCTTCAACCTCATCGCCCGCTTCAACATGCTGGTGCAGATGTACTCGAGCTACGAAGCCATGGGCGACACCGCCGGACGACTCAACTTGAACGAATTCGTGATCGCGCCGCTGCTGCATAATATGGCCGTCGTGCTGCTAATCGTGGTGCCGATGATCACGATGCGCAGCTTCGCCGAGGAGAAGCGTCTCGGCACCTACGAGTTGCTGCTCACCTCGCCCATCGGCACCGGACAGATCGTGCTCGGCAAGCTGCTCGCCAGCGGCACCTTCGTCGGATTGATGATCGCCAGCAGCGGCATCTTTGGTATTATTCTTTCTATCTGGGGCAATCCAGAAATCGGCGTGTTGCTCGCGGGCTACGCCGGCCTTTTGCTGGTCGGTCTCACCTTCGTCGCGATCGGCCTTTTCGCCTCGTCGCTGACCGAGAACCAGATCATCGCCTCGGTGGTCGGGTTGGTGATCACGCTGCTGCTTTTTGTCATCGCCTGGCCGGCGGACTCGGCGGGCGACATCCTCGGCCCGGTACTGCGGCATCTGGCCGTCACCGAACATTTCGACCAGATGGTGCGCGGCATCGTCTCCACCTCGAGCCTGGTCTATTTCTTTTCGATGATCGCCGGCTGGACCTTCTTGACCCAACGATCGGTCGAGTCGATCCGCTGGCGTTGAGGGGGATGGGATTCCGATGCGTCGTTCGCACTCCCTACTCGGTTTGATCGGCCTGCTGCTGGTCTTCTTCGGACTGGCGTCTTTCGCCTTCACGCTGCAACTCGGTGCCTATACCGTGCTGCATCTGATCGGCGGCGGCCTGCTGCTGCTCTGGTTTGTCGCCGCGAGTTTCCGCGACCTCGGGGCCATTTTTACCGCCCGACAAACGCGCCAGGGCGCAAATATGGTCACCTCTGCGATCCTCTTCATCGTGGTGCTGGCCGCCCTCAACTGGCTCGCCGTGCGCCATGACGAACGCCTCGATCTGACGGACGAGGGCGTCTTCAGCCTCTCGCCGCAGGCCACCAACGTGCTCGCCGGCTTGAAGGGCGAATTGCTGCTGCAAGCCTTCCTCGAAGCCGGCCACGACCCGGCGATCGAAGCACAGCTCGACAGCCTGGCCCACGCCACAAGCCAGGTCCGGGTGCAGCTGGTCGACCCCGATCGTCAACCCGAAATTGCACAGGAACACGCAGTGCGCAGCTATGGCGCGGTGCGGGTGTCCTACAAAGATCGCTCGGCGATGGTCGCGCAACCGACCGAAGAAGCGCTGACCAACGCCATCATCAACGTCACCCGCGAGGGCAAGAAAACCCTCTGCTGGGTCGATGGCGAAGGCGAACCCGCGCTCGACGATACCAGTTCACCACGCGGCTACGGCTTCGCCCGCGAGGCGCTGGAGAGTGAGAACTACGAAATCGAACCGATCGTCCTCTTCCAGGAAGGCGCGGTTCCCGAACGTTGCAAGGTCGTGCTGCTGGCGGCACCACAGCGCCCCCTGCTCGCGCCGACGGTGACGGCGCTGCGGGGTTGGCTCGACCAGGGCGGTCGGGTCCTTTTGTTGTTGCCGCCGCGCAGCGGCGAATCCCTGCTGCCACTGCTGGCCGAATACGGCGTGCAGCTTGGCAACGACACTGTCGTCGACGAGGTGGTGCGCCTTTTCCAGGGACCGGCGCTCGGCCTCGAGCCCGTGGTTTCGACCTATGGCGCCCACCCCATCACACAAGGTTTTCGCGAACGCACCATCTACTCGCTCACGCGCAGCGTGCGCCCCGTCGAGCCTGCCCCGAAGGGCGTCTCGGCCACCGCTCTCGCCAGCACCAGCCCGACCAGCTGGGCCGAATCAGACCTCGACGCGCTCTTCGATTCGCAGCAGGCCACGCTCGACGAAGCCTCGGACGTGGCTGGACCCGTCGCCATCGCCACCGCCGCCACGGCCGACCTGAAGGAAATGGGACGCGGCGAAGGCGAGGCCCGGCTGGTGGTCTTCGGCACAGCGGCCATCGCCGATAATAAATACATAAATAATCTTTTCAACCGGGATCTCTTTCTCAATGCCGTCGGCTGGCTTGCCGGGCAGGAGGATCTGGTTTCGATCCGAGCTCGCAGCTTGCGCGCTTCACGGGTCTCGTTCACGCCCGACGAAGCCGCGGCAATTTTTTATCTCTCGGTGCTGATCGTGCCCGAACTGCTGATGGTGCTCGGCCTCGCCGTCTGGTGGCGGCGCTCCAGCCTCTGATCGAGCGACGGAGACTACAAAAATCGTGCGCACGCCGACGACCTTGCTCCTCGCCCTCGTGGCCGCTGGCCTCGGGGCCTGGATCTACCTGGTCGAGAAGCCGGGCGAGACCCCGATCGACGAAAGCGCGACGTTGGCCGGAATCAGCGCCGACGAACTACTTCAAATCCGACTTGAGTTGCCCGGTTCGGCGCCCATCCTGCTTGAGCGCCAGGACGCCACGTGGAGGATTCGCAAGCCGCTGGAGACAAATGCCGATCCGGCTGCGGTCGACGCATTTGTGCGTGCGCTCACGACTGCCCGCGTCACTCGCTCTCTCGAGAACACCGGCAAAGGCGAACCTGAAGCAGCGATCGATCCCGCCCCTTTCGGGCTCGACAAGCCGACTGCCGTGCTCGAACTCGGGAGTTCGAAGGGTGGGGATAAGGTTAAGATTTTGATCGGGGACGCAACGCCAATCGGCGCCAACGCCTATGCCCGGCGTGGCGACACGGGGCCGATCGTTCTCACGACAGGCGGGCTGCGCTCGGCTGTGCAGAAGACGCTCGACGAGCTGCGAGAGAAAAGCCTGCTGCCGATCGGAGACGCGATCATCACGGCCGTTGTGCTCAAACACGACGGCGAAACCGTGCGGATCGAGCGCGATGGTGAGCAATGGTGGATCCGAGAGCCCTTTCCAGCTCGCGCCGATACCCCGGCGACGTCGGCCCTCTTGGCGAGCCTGCGTTCGCTGCGCGCGCAACATTTTCTTGATGCAGCCGATCCGGCAGCTCCAGCCTTCGGCCTTGCCCCGGCCGCTCTTACGATCGACCTCGAAATCGAAGGGGGCGCCAAACACACGCTGGAACTCGGGACCGAGGTCGAGGCCCCGACGCCGAGCGCGGAGCCCACCGCAGCCGGAATGGACGCCCCTCCCCCCGAGCGCGAAATCTACGCCAGGATGGTCGGCGAAACACCAATCGTCACCGTCGCCTCCACCGCCACCGAGAGCCTGCGCCGGAGCGCCGAGGATTTGCGCGACCGCACCCTGCTCTCCTTCGACGCGAGCAAAATCAATCTTGTCCGCATTGAGCGGGCCGACGGCAAGGGCTTCGCATTCAAGCGCGGGGAATCGGGCTGGGCCTTTGAGGGCAAGAGCCCGGGCGAAATCGATCGCGTCGCTGCAGATCGACTCGCCTCGGATCTAGCGACGTTGCGCGGTGATGCCGTGGTGGGGCCGGCGGGCGCGGCTGCACAGTTCGGGCTGGAGACACCGGCGATCATCATCACGATCACCGACGCAGCCGGCACAACGCTCGGCCGCATCCGCACCACAGGCCGCGGCGAAGACGGTCAATCACCCGCGATCGCTTTGGCGGACGGCGGCGAAGTCGCCTTCACGCTGCGCGATTGGGTTTTCGAGCGACTTGATAAGACCGCCGCCGACCTCGAACCCGTCGCCGCCGATCCCACGCCAGCGCCCTTCGGAGCGGATGCGCCGCCTCCATCGCGGCCATCCGACCAATAAATCGCGGAAGCCAAGCAGCTGAACGATTTCGGCGTAAGGCGCGTATTCGATCAGCCCGACTGCAGCCCAATCGCGATCCAGTCGGCCGAGGCTCATCTCACCTCGCAGGATGCGGCAGAAGCAATCCGCGTCGATGTCGTAATCCCAGACCCGGGGCAATCGCGGCCTGTGCAGGTTCTGAACCTGGCTCGCTGGCCGTTGGGCGTCCATGCGACGGTAGGTACCCGATTTGCGAGTCTCGGCCTACGAAAGCGACGAAGACCGCCGGGGCCAGTACGCGCGGGCCCTCCCCTCGGCTTCAGCCCGAAGCGCGCCGATCGAGCGCGGCGAGCAACGCATCGATCTCGTCGTCGGTCCCGACCGTGATCCGCAGCGCGTCGGGAAGGCTCGCGAACCAACGCACCAGAATGCCGTCGCAGCGCAGCTCCGCAACCAGTCCTTCCAGCGATCGAGCAGGCTTGCGCGCCAGTACAAAATTTGCATGTGACGGCTCGACCTCGAAGCCTCGCATCAGCAGTTGCTCGCGCAGTCTGCTTCGAGTCGCACGGATGCGGTCGCGGTTGTGGCGAAAGGTGGCCTGGTCTTCGAGCGCGGCACAAGCACCCGCCTGAGCCAGACGATCGACGTTGTAGGAATCCCGTACTTTATGCAGTTCGCGCGCCATCGCCGGGGTGGTGAGTGCAAAGCCCACCCGTAGACCCGCCAGTGAATATGATTTCGAGAGCGTGCGCAGAACGACCACGTTGGGTTCCGCACCCACCAGTTCGAGTGCGTTCTCGTCGGCGAAATCCGCGTAAGCCTCGTCGATCACCAGCACGGCGTCGCGGCGGACACGCGCCAGTTCGCAGAGCGGCGCCGTCGTCACGGCCGTCCCGCTTGGAGCGTTGGGGTTGCAGACGATCAGCAACGCCGCCTCGACCGAGTTCAGGCCAGCCGGCAAGTTGAAATTCTTCGGAAAGGGAACCTCGCGCACCACGGCGCCCTGCACCGCGGCCAGCGTCGGATAGAGGGAATACGTTGGGACCGGCCAGGCAACGCCTGCCCCAGGTTCGACGAAGGTCCGCAGAAGCAACACCAGCAATTCGTCAGAACCGTTGCCGACGACAATTCCTTCGGGATCGACACCAAAAATGCGGCCCGCCGTGGCCCGAAGTTCGGCGGCGTCGGGCGGTGGGTAGAGTTGCAGGCGATCGAGTTCAGCCTCGATCGCTGGTTTGACGGCCGGTGACGGCGGGTAGGGATTCTCGTTGGTATTGAGCTTGATGACACGCGAACCCGCCATCGGCTGTTCACCCGGGGCATAGCCCTCGAGCGCTGCCACGGCGGGCCGCACCCATGCCACCTTCGCCTCTGGCCGCGCCGCGGCGGATCGCTCGATCTCTTTCATCGCCGGGCAATCGTCTAACAGAAGGAGGCGCCCTGCCACCGCCTTCGTCCCCGCTCGTCGAAAGACGAAAATGTCTAAAGTCGCTCCGCGCATTGTCCGAAGCTTGGAGCAGCGAGGCGAACCATGAAACTCAGCCTGACCTACAGTGCGTACCGTGAAATGGAGCAGATTCCGGCCCCGCCGCTGCGCCACATCGGCGAGGCCATCCTCAGCCTGGCCGAGGACCCCCTGCCGCAGGGTTCAGCGGTCTTCGAGGTCGGCGGCGGTTGCCTCTGCCTGCCGGTCGAAGATTACGTGATCCTCTACCATATCGAGACCGGTGGAGAGGGCGCCCTCACCGTGCTCGGCGTCGTCCAGGACGCAGCGCCGACACTCCACTGACCAAGGCCGGCCCCGGCTGGTGGCGGTCTGCATGCAGGCGAGAGCAGAGCCGGAGCATGGCGGCGTTGCTCTGCGGCAACCGCGCGCGCCCCTGCTTGCCGCGGCTAAACGGCGAGAAAAGAGCTCAGCCGGCGGTGCGGCCGCTGGCAGCCTTCGACATGAAGCGCTCCGGCTCGCGGGCCACCAACGCCGTCGCCATCAGCTTCGGCAGATAGGTCTGGGTGATGGTCGGCAGCAGGCGGGCCTTGGCGAGATCGAAGACATCCGCGCCCGGCTTTCGCCGCAACGCCCGCTCAACCCGCGCTGGGCCGGTGTTGTAGGCCGCGACCGCCAAGCCCCAATCGTCGAACTGGTTGTAGAGGTCGGCCAGGTAGGCGGCGGCGGCCCTGGTCGACTTCCGCGGATCGAGCCGTTCGTCCAGCCGGCTGTTGACCAGCAACCCGTAGGCCCGCGCCGTGGGTCCGGTCAGCTGCCACAAGCCGAGCGTGCTGCGACCGCGGGCTTTGGGCTGAAAGCGGCTCTCGATCAGCGGAATATACCCCAGCTCGGAGGGGATCCCCTGCCGACCCAGTTCCTCTTCGATCATCGGCCGGAAGCGCTCGCCCAGCTCCAGGCTGGAAAAAAGCAGCCGCGGGCTGGTCTGGGCCAGCAATCGCGCCCGTTGCAGGACGATCGGATGGTTCATCAACTCGACGATCTCGGCCTTGCCTCGCACCGGGAATTCGTCGGCGCAGCCCCGGGCGCAACGCTCCGTGCCCGAGGGCCATACGGCCTGGCGTACGGGTGCCGAACAGCCTGAAAGCAGGCAGACCAGCCCCATGGATATGGCGACGCTTCCCCTCATCGTCCTACCGGCCACCGGCGCGAGCCCGGCAGCCCCGAGACCATAGGCCAGTTCGCCAGGAACCTCAAACGCTCGGCCAGTCGCTTCAAAACGCTGTCTCAAAGCCAATAAAGCTTCGCTTAAGACTGCTGCCAAGCGGAAATCTGCTAGAAGGCTCCCCCATGACAGACCGAAGAGCGAGACAATCCAAACCACGGGCAACGCGCGGCGTCGTCGCGCTGGTCTTCGCCATGGCGTTTGCGGCCTGCGCGGGCGACGGCGGAGGCCCGATCGGCAGCGGCGAGTACGCCCGCATCCAGACGGAAATTTTCGACCAGGGCTGCGTTCAACAGGCCTGCCACAGCAGCGCCGGGCAGGCCGGTAATCTTTCGCTTGCAGCCGGCGAGTCCTACGACGAGTTGGTCGAGATCGAGCCGGCCAACCCGATCGCAGCCGCGACCGGGCTGCTGCGGGTCGAGCCCTTTTCCTCGCAGGACAGCTTCCTCGTCCGAAAGGTGCGCGGTCTCCTCGCCCCAGGGGAAGGAACCCGCATGCCGATCGGTGAAGAGCCGCTCTCAGAAGACCAGCTCGCCCTGATCGAAACCTGGATCGACGGCGGTGCCGCGCCCGACCCGGAGCCCCCGACAGCGCCGTGATCCGCATCGTCCGATCTCGTCGTCCAGCCGCGCTCGCCGCGCTCGCCCTTTTGCTGGTCGCCCAGCTCGGCGTGACGGCGCTTGCGTCGGCCTACGACGTGCTGCCGTTTCGCTTGCTCTACGGCCGGCCGCCGCCGATCGAGGGCGCGGTCCCGGCCAAGCAGCCGCGTTGCGATATCTGGCTCGAGGGAGGCCGCCTGCAAATCCGCCTCGAACCCGGTCCCTTGCCAACCGATATTCAAGGCCGACTGCGCCTCGATGACGGTTCGATCAAGGATGTGCAGATCGGCTCCGAGGCTTTCCATATCCGCCAGGGCCAACCCGATCGGCTGATGTGGCAGGTCCCGCTGGCGAAAAGCGCCGAGACCCTCTCGGTCACGCTCTCGGGCAACTTCAAGGTCCTGGCGCTTGAGCTGACGATCGACGGCCGCAAGATTCCCTCGGCCCTGCGGATCGGCGAGCGTGCGGCAATCGTGCGCTCGTTGCCGCTGCGGCTCGACCTGGGAT
Organism: Deltaproteobacteria bacterium; assembly: GCA_009885395.1. Taxonomy (GTDB): domain Bacteria; phylum Desulfobacterota; class Binatia; order UBA12015; family UBA12015; genus SXLG01. Next base: position 10,461 of record VFKT01000052.1, read on the forward strand.
CGGTGCAAAGCGATTGGATCGAGCGCTTCGGCTTTCAATGAGCCTGCGGCGGTCGTTCAAACCGCGGTCGTGCCGCTCTTGAGGCGCTGTGCCGCTTCTTCAGCGAAATACGTCAATATCAGGTCTGCGCCGGCACGACGGATCGCAAACAAGCTCTCATCAACCACTCGCGCCTCGTCGATCCAGCCGCGTTCTGCGGCGGCGCGAATCATCGAGTACTCGCCGCTGACCTGATACGCGGCGACCGGTACCCGACAAGCGGCCCGCACGGCGGCGAGCACGTCGAGGTTCGTCCCCGCCGGCTTGACCATCACCAGATCGGCGCCCTCCGCCAGATCGAGTTCCAGCTCGCGCAGCGCTTCGCGGCCGTTGGGCGGGTCCATCTGGTAGCCCCGCCGATCGCCTGAACGGGGCGTCGACCCGGCGGCTTCGCGGAAAGGTCCGTAGAGACCAGAAGCATACTTGACCGCATAGGACAGAATCGGTATTTGCTCGAAGCCGCCACCGTCGAGAGCAGTGCGGATGGCCCCCACCCGGCCATCCATCATATCGGAGGGCGCGACGATATCGGCACCGGCCGCAGCATGGGAAACCGCCTCGCGCGCCAAAAGTTCGAGCGTCGGATCATTGAGCACCTCGTCGCCCTCGAGCACGCCGCAATGCCCGTGGTCGGTATACTCGCAAAGGCAGACGTCGGTGATCAGCACCAATTCGGGGAAGCAGCGACGCAACTCGCCGAGCGCCCCTTGCACAACGCCATCCTTGCGCCAGGCCTCGCTGCCGCGCGCGTCCTTCGATTCGGGGATGCCAAAAAGAATGACGCTGCGGACACCGGCCTCGAAAGCCCCGGCCACGGCTTCGCCGAGCCGATCGACCGACCATTGACGCACGCCGGGCATCGCCGCGATCGGCTCGGCCCGGCCGCTATCGGCTCGGACGAAAAGCGGCAGGACGAGTTGCGAGGGTTCGAGTCGCGTCTCGCGCACCAGCCCGCGCAAGCGCGCGGTGCGGCGCAGGCGGCGTGGCCGCACGACTGGAAACTGGCCCATGGGTCGCGTCCGCAGGTCATTCGGCATGCTCATCTCCTATCATAGAGTTGCCGTGACCGGGCGTCTCAAGACTCCCGGCCGTACCGGAAGCACGCATCGAGAGGGGAGCGTAGATCAACGAAGGTGGCGGAGTTCCGGCACTGGCTTCATCGAGCGGAAGCACGCGTCGACAGAGGCACCCGGGATCAATCGGCAGCGAACAATCCTTTCAACGCGGCGACCAGGCCTTCGATCGTATAAGGCTCGGCCACCACATCGACCTGGAGACCGCGCCGACGGGCCGTGGCGGCAGTGATCGGGCCGATGCAGGCGATCCTCGCCTGCTGCAGCCAATCCGAGGCGGCGTCGCTGCCGGTCGCGGCGAGCACATCAAGCAGATGGTCCACTGTGCTCGAGCTGGTGAACGTCACGGCATCGAGCGCGCCCGCCTCGATTGCGTTCCGCGCCCGCTCGATGGCGTCGACCGGCATTCGACTCCTATAGGTTTCAACCTCGTCGACCTGGGCCCCGCGGGCGCGCAAAGCCTCGGGCAGAATCGCTCGCGCCCCGGCGGCGCGCGGCAGCAGAATCCGCTGGCCCTCGATTCCAAGTGGGCCAAAGGCGTCGATCAAACCTTCAGCGACGAACTCCTCGGGCACAAGATCGGCACGCAGATGTCGCGCCGCGAGAGCCTGCGCCGTGGCGGGACCGATGGCGGCCAAGCGGGCGCGATGCAGATCGCGCAGATCCCGGCCGGCGGCGATCAAGCCATTGACGAAACGCTCGACGCCATTCTCGCTGGTCAGCACGATCCAATCGTAGACCGGCAAGCGCTCGAGCGCCTGCCTGAAGGGTGCCAAATCGGGTGGGTCGGCGATTTCGATCACCGGAACTTCAACCGGCTCGGCACCCAAGGCCGCGAGTGCTGCCGAGAGTCGCCCGGCCTGGTGGCGCGCGCGTGTGACCAGAATCCGCCGACCGAAAAGCGCACGCCGCTCGAACCAGGCGATACGCTGTCGGAGGCGCACGACCTCGCCGATGACAACGGTCACTGGCGGGCGCAGACTTTCCGCCTCGACCAGATCAGCCAGGCTGCCGACCGTCCCAACCAAGGTTGTTTGGCGCGGGGTCGAGCCCCAGCTAATCGCCGCTGCCGGGGTGTCGTCGGAAAGACCGGCCGCGCGCAATTCGGCCAAGTTCCGCTTCATCTGCACGACGCCCATCAGCAGCACGATGGTATTGCCCGCCGTCGCAACCAGATCCCATCGGACCCGCGACGGCTCCTTGTTACGTGCTTCGTGCCCGGTGAGGATCGTCAGACCAGAAACCCAATCGCGATGGGTCACCGGAATGCCGGCAAAGGCCGGAACCGCGAGGGCACTGCTCACGCCCGGCACGATCTCGAAAGGAACGCCGACCTCGACCAGAGCCTCGGCCTCTTCGGCCCCGCGCCCGAAAAGCATCGGGTCGCCACCCTTGAGCCGCACGACGCGGCGGCCGGCGCGTGCCTGCTCGACGATGAGCTGATTGATCTCAGCCTGGGTGAGGATCTGCGGCCCACTTCCATGCTTTCCGGCGAAGATACGGACGGCGTCGGGCGGCGCGAAGTTCAGCAGGACCGGATTCGCGAGCTGGTCGTAGATGATGACGTCGGCCTGCTCGAGGCATTCGCGGCCACGAAGCGTGAGACAGCCCGGATCTCCCGGCCCAGCCCCGACCAGATGGACAAAACCCAAAGACACAAGGCAAGAGCTACTCTCGAGTGGCGGCTGCGGCAAACTTCGCGGGGATACCTGCGCCGGGCTCGCAGGACCTCGGCTCTGCCAACATCTCGACGCGACCCCATCCTCGGACCGGCTGCGCCAAGCACCATCCCGTCAACGCCTTCGCCCGCCCGATCCGACCCCGATGAGCGAGTCCAAGGCGGCTGCGCCAAGCTCCATCCCGTCAACGCCTGCACCTCTGCCAGCGTCGGGCGCTGGTCCTCTCCTCGGCTCCCCTCAGCGAGGGCCCACCGTCAACACTCCCCGCTCTGCTAGCTTCGCGCCATGGTGCCCCTCTTTTCCGGCCGACTTCGCTGCATCCGTTCGTTGGGCTCTCGGGATCGAGCGCCGTCATGCTGGGTGGACCTGATTTTGCGGGGCCTGCTCCTCGGCACGGCCTTGCTCCTCGCCAACCCGGCCCAGAGCGCGCTGGCAGCGCCAACCCCAGTCGTCGATTTCGCCACCCCAACACCGCTGAAGCACCAACACTCAACCGCGCCGCCCTCCGCGTCACTTCCAACAATCGATCCTGCCGCCATCGAGCGGGTCACGGAACACGGGAAGGCCCGCGAGGTGATCGGCGAAGTGGTCGAAATCGGATGTTTCCTGCGGAGAGGTGCGCGCGGCCAAGGCCACCGGGCCTGCGCCCTCAGCTGCAGCCGCCGCGGGGCACCGCTTGGGATCGTCGAGGACAAAACCGATCTGCTCTACCTCGCCGCGTTGGAGGCGCCTGCCACCGACACGCGAACGCTGCTCGAGGACCACCTCGCTGCCCGCGTCCGGATTCAGGGTCGCGTCCACGAACGGGCCGGCACGCGCGTGCTCTTGATCGAAGAGCTCGAACGCCTCTCGTCGCCCTGATCGTCGAACTCGTGCCTCAGCCGGGAGCGTCGTGCGCGACGCTCGCGAGCACGTCGCCCGCGCCTCGTTCGAGCAGCCGACGCGCCAGCGCCTCGCCGAGCCGCTCGGCGTCGAGCAACGCCCCTTCGATAAATTCGCGAAGCAAGGGATCGCCGTCGATCCCGGCAACCAGACCAGTCAATCGAAACTGCCCCGACGCCGACGCCGTCGTCGTTGCGAAGGCCGCCACCGGGGCGACACAGCTCGCACCCAGCGCGCGACAAAATGCCCGCTCGGCACTGCAAAGAGCAGCCGTCTCCGGGTCTTGCAGCGTTTTCAACCGCTCGAAAAGATCAGGGCGGTCGGCCCGGATCTCGATCGCCAACGCACCCTGCCCCGATGAGGGCACGATGACGTCCACCGAGAGGGGACAGGCACCGACCTCAAGGCCCAGCCTGCGTAGGCCGGCCGCGGCCAGCACGACTACGTCGACCACACCCTCTTCGGCCCGCTTGAGTCTGGTATCGACGTTGCCTCGCAAACCAATAATCTTCAGGTCGGGCCGCCGCGCAAGAATCTGGGCGCGTCGCCGAAGGCTGCCGGTGCCGATGCGACAACCCGGCGGCAAGGCGGCTAGAAGCTCCAATCCATCCACGCCCGGCACAGCCAGCCGCGTCGCCGGAACGAGGACATCACACGGATCTTCGCGCGCCGACACAGCAGCAAGCGCAAAACCTGGTGGCAACTGAGCTGGTACATCCTTCAGCGAATGGATCGCACAATCGATCGCGCCATTGGTCAGGGCTTCTTCCAATTCTTTTATAAAGAGGCCCTTTCCGCCGATGCGGGCCAATGGGGTATCGACCAGCCGATCGCCGCTGGTCTGAATCACCACCAACTCGGCCGCGATGCCCGCCGCCCGCAACCGCTCCACAAGCTGCCCCGATTGCGCGAGCGCCAGGCGACTGCCTCGAGTGCCGATCCGGAGCGGCGTTTCGCCAGACTCAGCCACCTTCGTCATCCTCCCCCTCAACGAGAGCGGTCGGCAGCAAAGGGGTTTCGCCCTCGAGCGCGAAGAGTCGGCGCACCATTTCGGCGGCCTCCTCGACCACCGCCGCCTCTTCACGCGCCAGCTCTTTCAGCGCGACCAGCGGTCCATGCAACAATTTATTGACGATGGCATTGCTCATCGCATCCAGGACAGCCCGGGAGGCCTCATCTGCATCGGGAAGGCTATGCAGGGCCCGCTCGACCTCGGCTTGACGGATTCGTTCGGCCTTGTCGCGCAGCGCCACGATCGTTGGCGTGACCTCGCCATCGGAGAGCTGGCGGAAATAGCGCTCCACTTCTTCCTCCACAATCACCTCGGCCTTGCGGGCTTCGCCGCTGCGCTGCTCGCGATGTTCCTGGGCCACCCGGTCCAGATCGTCCATATCGTAGAGGTAGACCCCCTCGAGCTCGTTCACCGCCGGGTCAAAGTTTCGTGGCACGCCAAGATCGATCAGAAACATCGGGCGGCGCCGCCGCAGGCGCAGCGCCTCGGTGAAATGCGCAGGCCCAAGGATCCAACCCGCGCCACCGACCGAACCCACCACGATATCCGCCATATGCAGATAGGGCTCGATGCGCTCAAGCGGCACCGGCGTACCGCCGAAGACGCGCGACAATTCCACCGCTCGCTCGAACGAACGATTGACGACGATCAGCCCATGCGCGCCGGCACGGCGGAAATGGCGCGCCGCCAACTCCGCCATCTCACCCGCACCAACCAACATTACAGTTTTCTCGGCCAGGTCGTCGAAGATGCGCGTTGCGAGTTCCACCGCTGTCGAAGCGACGGAAACCCCGAGCTGCCCGATGGCCGTTTCTGTACGAACCCGCTTGCCAACCCGAAAAGCCCTATCGAAACAGCGCTTGAGGCCGCCCGCCGCAGCCGCCGCCGCAGCCGCCTGTCTGAATTGTTTCTTAATTTGACCGAGGATTTGAGGCTCGCCAAGCACCATCGAATCAAGGCTCGATGCGACCCGGAAAAGATGGCGCAAGGCGGCGCGACCGCGGTGCAGATACAGATGGTGGTCGAGACCGAGCCGCGGCAAATCATGGCTTCTCGAAAGTTCATTCGCAAACGCTTCGAGCGGATCGGCGAGTTCCGTGATGGCGATCACCTCGAGTCGGTTGCAGGTCGAAAGAACGACGACTTCACGCGCCCGCAGCGTCTCGCGCATCCGGAGCGCCGCCGCACCGACGTGCTCCGGCGCCACCGTGATCCGCTCGCGCAACTCAACCGGCGCCGAATGATGGCTGACGCCAAGGACGACCAGCTCGCCGTCGCGGCGCGGTCGACGCAGTTTTTCGACCCGGCCCTTTGCGCCCAACGCGTTCATCCGTAGGCCCCGGAATGGCTGCCCGGCGCCAGCAGCCTGACGCCAACCAACGAGACCGCCAGCACACAGAAACCGACGATCGTCAGACGGGCGGCGCGTCGCCCTCCCCACCCCACGGAAGCCCGACCGTGCAGAAGCAGCGCATAGACCAGCCAGACCACGACCGTCCAGATGGTGCGAGGCTCCCAGTTCAGCATCCGACCATGGGCCAGCTCGGCCCATAACGCACCCGCCATGATGCTGAGAGTCAGCGTAAGAAAACCCCAGGCCAGCAGGCGAAAACTCAGCCGATCAAGAGTCTCAAGCGAAGGTAGGCGGGCCAAGGCTTTCCCGGTCGCCCGCGCCTTGAGCTGGCGCTCCTGCCAAAGGTAGATCGCGCTCACCAGCCCGGCGAGAGCGAAGGCGGCATCACCGACGACGGCCAGGGTGATGTGGACAGGCAGCCAGGGACTGCGCAGCAGTTCGGGTACATCGACAGGCTGCTCCGACGATCCGAGTGCCGCCAGCGCACCGATGAATCCGATTGGCCCCACCAGGCCGGCCAGCGCGGCCAGCCGACTGCGAAGCTGGACCACCAGATAAATGCCAACAACAAGCCACGAAAACAACGCAACCTGCTCGGCACCGCCCGAAAGCACGAGTGCACCAAGACGCAGCGAGCGCACCAGCAGCACGACCGAGCCAAGCATGAATCCAGCGACCAACGCAAGCACGCCGAGGCGGGTCGCCTTCAGATTGGGCTGGAGCAGCGTCACCCCGGCAGCAAGAGTGGCAATCAGATAGGCCCCAAGCGCAAGATCGAGGAGCAGCGCCTCCATCAAGCCCCGCGCCCGCGCGAGCCGCGCTTCAGTTCGATCCCGACGCGCTCCGTGAGGCGCTCGACACGAGCGGCGTCGCCGCTGCGCAGCGCCTCAAGCAGGCCTTCGTCAAGCAAGCGAGCGAAGGCCAATCCACGTTCTGCGCCGCCCGCAAAGCGTTCGCGCAAGCTGGCCAGCAACTCGGCGGCCTGTCCGTACTCGGGTCCGATCTGCGTCGCGATCTGGTCGCGCACCCGGCGCGCCAGGGCGGGACTTGCCCCAGCCGTGCTGACGGCGACCACGACCGCACCCTGCCGATGCACCGCCGGCATGATGAAGGAACAACGCTGCGGGACATCGGCGACGTTCATCAAAAGGCTGCGCTCAGCAGCCTCGGCGGCGATCTCTTCGGTGGGTGCATCGGGGCCGCAGACAAAAACCAATGCGGCATCCTTGAGGTCGCCCTTTCGATAGCGCCGCAGCTCTCGCTCAACGACCTTGAGCTTGCTGCAAAGCCCTTCAAAGGCGGAATCGCCCTTGTCGCCGATGACCACGATCGAAGCCCCCGCATCGGTTAAGGAACGGACGCGGCGCGCGGCCTCCCCGTCGGTGCCAAAAACCACACAGCGGGAACCCTCGACGCGCAAACTGATTGGCAGAAAGGACATGGTTGCGAGCCTATCACCCTCAGGCCCCACCAACAGCCACCTTGGCGGCAAGACGTCGCTGAAGGCGACTATCGTGGACCCGCAGCGGACTGAGCCGCCCCGGCCTACCGAATCGCCGACGGCAGAACCGGTCATCACGCAGCAGACTGAGCCGCCCCGGCCAAGAGCCCTCCCTGCGGCAACACGGCGCTCAGCCGTTGGGCGGGATCACCAAGCGCGCCCCCACCTGCAGGTTCTGCGGGCGGCGCACGCCGTTGGCACTCTGGATGGCGTGCACGCTTCGGCCATAGTGCCGGGCGATCGCCGCCAGGGTCTGACCCGGCCGCACCTGATGGACCACCCGGCGGGAAGCGTCGGTGACCACCCGGCGGCTCTTCTC
>VFKT01000025.1 GCA_009885395.1 Deltaproteobacteria bacterium
AAAGCGCAGCCCGAGTTTTTCCAGCCGGTCGATCTCGACGGTGCGCGCCTTGTCCGAGCCGCTGACGGTGTGGCCGAGCGCGATGAGCAGGCCCGCGATGCCGCTCATGCCGGAGCCGGCGACGCCGATCAGGTGAATCTTCAATTCACCGCCAACGAGGATGTCTGCAAGGATCTGGCCTGTGTCCATTAGGTGCAATATTTGAGGATGGTGTCGGCGACCCGCTCGGCGGCGGCGTGCGGCGCGAGTTGCGCGCTGCGGGCTGCGGCTTCGGCGAGCCGGGTAGGATCGTCCAAAAACCACAGCAGCTTTTTCGCGAGATTTTCGCCGGTGGTTTCGCGCTCCTGTAATAGCGTCGCCGCCCCCGTGCGTTCAAAGATTTTCGCGTTGAAAGTTTGGTGATCCTCGGCCGCGAACGGATACGGGATGAGGATGCCGGGCAGCGCGAAGTGGGACAGCTCCGTGAGGCTGGCCGCCCCGCTCCGCGAAATGACGAAATCCGCGGCGCTGTAGGCTTCCTGCATCTGGTGGCAAAAGGCTGCGGTGAAGGCGGGAATTCCGGCCTGGGCGTAGCTCTCGCGCATGAGTTGCTCGTCCTGCTTCCCGGTGAGGTGGATGATCTGGAGCAGTTTCCCGGTGAGCCGTGGCAGCGCGTTGATCAGCGCCTGATTGATGCCGTGCGCCCCCTGGCTGCCGCCCATGACGAGCAGCGTCGGACGGCCTGGCGTGAGTCCAAACGCCGCCAGCGCCTGCGTTTTTTCGATCCGCTCGGCGAGCGAGGTGCGGATCGGCGTGCCGGTCACGTCACACTTTCCCGCGGGAAAAGTGCGCGCACATTCCTCGAAACCGATGAGCACGCGCGTGACCAACCGCGCGTTGAGGCGATTCGACTTCCCGGAGATGGCGTTCGATTCATGGACGAACGTCGGAACCTTGCGCGCCCGTCCGGCGAGGATCGGCCCGGTGGAAGTGAACCCGCCCATCCCCAGCACGGCGTGCGGCGCGAAGTCGCGATACAGCGCCTTCACCTGATTCAACCCGGCGCGGAATTTCAGCGCAAACTTCAGCAGCGCGAGCGGCGATTTGCTGTGCAAGCCCACGCCCGGCACCCGCTCGATGCGAAACTCGCCGCGCCCCTGTGTCGCCAGTGCGTCGATTTCCTTTTCCGAAATGATGAGCATCACGCGATGCCCGCGCGCGAGCAGAACCTCGCCCACGGCCAGCCCCGGAAACAAGTGCCCGCCGGTCCCGCCGGCCGCGATGACAAAATTCATGGGCTACAAACGCACGACCTTCTTTCGCTTTTTCACGTGGACGGGCAGGAGCATCGGCCCAGCCTTCGCTTCCTTTTCACTCTGCCCCTGGCGGTAAATATTGAGCAGGATGCCGACGCAGATCAGGCAGAAGACGAGGTTCGTTCCGCCATAGCTGACGAAGGGCATCGGCATGCCTTTGTTAGGCAAGACCGTCGTGGTCACCCCGATATTCACCGCCGCCTGCAAGCCAATCAGCAACGTGACGCCGATGCCCAGGAGCATCCCAAACCGGTCGCGGGCATGCACTGCGATGTGAACGCCCGCCAAGATGAACACGATGAAGGCGAT
>VFKT01000034.1 GCA_009885395.1 Deltaproteobacteria bacterium
ATTGACGATCACCGCGCGCGGCATCGATCGGGTCGCCACCCCGGGCGCATGTGTCCTCGGAACCCGCGGCATCCTTTGCCTCTGACCCTGAGCTTCAAGCTTCCGCCCACCTCCAGAGCTGAATCAATTTTTATCAATCCAAGAAATAAAAATAGATACCCCCACCGGCAATCTCATGCTGACGAGCCTGCTCCTGCTGACGGGGTTCGCCCCGCTCGCCGAAGCACAAACCCTGCAGGTGAATGCGATCTATATGGCGGTGCCTGCCGGGGCTCCGAAATCTGATTCGGTCACCTTCGATCTGCCGCGTGCCGTCCGGATCGGCGGGCAATGGTACATCATGCCGACGCTTGCCCTCTGGCACAGGCATTGAGTTCGACCGAGTACACCGCGTCGGGCGAATCGGTTGAAGACGAGATGCGGGATTATTTCGACATCGGCGTCGCCAGCACGAGCGTGGTGCCCAAACTGCTGGGCTTCGAAGGCATGGTGGTCAACAATCGCGGCGGCAGCGCTGCGGGCCTCGGCAGCGTCCGGATCGGCCTCGCCTTCCGACCCTGATTGAGGAGGAAACCGGCTCGGGCCGGGATGGGGGGTGTGGCAACCGTCCCGCTGATTGGTCTCCCTTCGCCGGACTGTTACCGCTCGCGCGGGCTCGCGCCGGGCGGGCCTGTCTGACTGTTGATCGGGAGGATCCATGCTGCTCGCCTCTCCGTTGCTTTCCAATCTTGATACCCGCTCGCCTGAATTCGCCGAGAACCTCGCCGCGATGCAAGCGAAGTTGACGGAGATCGACCGTCTCCTCGACGAGGCCGAGTTGGGGGGTGGCGCCTACCACCACGAACGGCTGGCGAAGCGCGGCAAGCTGCCGGTGCGCGAGCGTATCCATCTGGCGCTCGACCCCGACAGCCCCTTCCTCGAGATCAGCCCGCTAGCCGGCTACAATTCTGATTATGCCGTCGGCGGTGGCGCCCTGATCGGAATTGGCGTCATCGCCGGAATCGAATGCGTCCTCTTTGCCAACGACCCGACCGTGCTTGGTGGCGCCCTCACCCCCTACGCCACCAAAAAATGGCTGCGCGCCCTCGAAATTTCACGCGACAACGGGATTCCGTATGTGAGCTTCGTCGAATCGGCTGGTGCCGACCTGCGCATGGAACCGCGCGAGGAAGGCAGCGCGGGGCAGAAGAAACGCAAAGGCGCGAAGACCATCCATTTCGCCGAGAGCGGCCGGTTCTTCTATGAGATGATCGAACTCTCGAAGCTCCGGATCCCGACGGTCTGCGTGGTCTTTGGATCGTCGACAGCCGGCGGCGCCTACCAGCCGGGGATGTCGGATTATAATGTCTTACTAAAAAATCAGTCGAAGATCTTTCTCGCCGGCCCGCCGCTGGTCAAGATGGCGACCGGCGAAGATGCCGACGACGAGACGCTCGGCGGCGCCCAGATGCACAGCGAGATCTCGGGGCTGGGCGAGTACCTGGCCGAAGACGAGCCCGATGCGCTCAGGCTCTGCCGCCAGGTGGTATCGCACCTGAATTGGCGGAAGGCCGGGCCGCCGCCCACGCCGGGCTTCGAGGAACCGCTCCTCGACCCCGAAGAGTTGCTCGGCATGGTCAGTCCCGACCTGCGGCGGCCACTGGATATCCGGGAAGTGATCGGGCGCGTGGTCGACGGTTCACGCTTCGAGGAGTTCAAACCGCTTTACGGCCCGACTCTGGTTTGCGGTTGGGCCCATATCAAGGGTCATCCGATCGGCATTCTCGGCAACAACGGCGTGCTGACCCCCACCTCGGCGGAGAAGGCGGCCCATTTCATTCAGCTCTGCAACCAGATCGACGTGCCCCTGCTCTTCCTGCAAAACCTGACGGGCTTCGTCGTCGGTACAGAGGTGGAGCAGGCCGGCATCATCAAGAAGGGTTCGCAGCTTCTCAATGCCGTGACCAACTCGACCGTGCCGCATATCACCGTGATCATCGGGGCCTCTTACGGCGCCGGCACTTATGCGATGGGCGGTCGCGCTTTCAACAACCGCTTCACCTTCATCTGGCCAAGCGCTAAAATTGCCGTGATGGGCGGCAAACAGATCGCCGGCGTGATGTCGATCGTGCGGCGGGGACAGGCGGCGCGCAAGGGGCTGCCCTTTGACGAAGAGATGGACGCCCAGATCGTCGCCGCGGTGGAGGCCATCCAGGAGAAGGGCTCGGTCGCGCTGGAGGCGACAGCGGCGATCAGCGACGATGGCATTCTCGATCCGCGCGATACGCGTACGGCACTCGGGATCTGCCTCTCGGTGGTCCGTAATAAATCTATTGACGGGGCTCGTGGCTACGGGGTGTTCCGACTGTGAACTTCACGACGTTATTGGTCGCCAACCGGGGTGAGATCGCGTGCCGGATCTTTCGCAGCGCGCGTGCGATGGGGCTGCGCTGCGTCGCGGTCTATGTCGATGCCGATGCCGCTTCCCCCCATGTCGCAGACGCGGACGAGGCTTTGCGACTGCCGGACTCATATCTTGACGGCGAGACGATCCTCGCGGCAGCCCGGAGCTGCGGCGCCGACGCCATCCATCCGGGTTATGGTTTCCTTGCCGAGAACGGCGGCTTCGCCGCCGAGGTGATCGCGGCAGGCCTCTGCTGGGTCGGACCCTCGCCGGAATCGATCCGACGCATGGGGGATAAGCTCGAGGCCAAGGCCCTGGCCGATGAAGCGGGTGTGCCGACGCTGCCCGGCTCGGCGGATCTTTCGGCCTTTGCGGCCGTCGGCTTTCCTCTTCTGGTGAAGGCTGCGGCCGGCGGCGGCGGCAAGGGCATGCGCGTTGTGGCCGGGCCAGATGAATTGGCCGACGCCATAGCCGCCGCGCGGCGCGAAGCGCTCGGTGCCTTTGGTGACGACCGGGTCTTCCTCGAACGCTACGTGACCCGGGCGCGTCATATTGAGATTCAGATTCTCGGCGACGCCCACGGCACACTGGTGCATCTCGGCGAACGGGAATGCTCGATCCAGCGCCGACATCAGAAAATCCTCGAGGAATCGCCCTCGCCCAGGCTCGATGCCGCATTGCGCGAACACATGGGAGAAGCTGCGCTGCGCCTAGGCCGCGCCCTTGGCTATCAATCGACGGGCACGGTTGAGTTTCTGCTCGACGACACGACTGGCGAGTTTTTCTTCCTTGAGGTCAATACCCGCTTGCAGGTTGAGCATCCGGTCACCGAAGCCGTGGTCGGCCTCGATCTGGTGCGTGAGCAACTGCGCATCGCTCGCGGCGAGCCGCTCGGCTACGCGCAGCACGATCTGCGTTTCAACGGCGCGGCGATCGAAGCCCGACTCTACGCCGAAGACCCTGCCGCCGGCTTCCTGCCGGCCAATGGCACGCTGATCGCTTTCGAACCCGCGGACGAGCCGGCCGTGCGCTGGGACGCAGGCGTGGTGCCCGGATCCGTCGTCGGCACCGATTTCGATCCCATGCTGGCAAAGGTAATCGCCCATGCACCGACCCGGCGCGAGGCTATTCAACGACTAGCCTCGGCACTCGAGCGGCTGCATCTCGGCGGGGTGACCACCAACCGCGATTTCCTGGTGGCGACGCTACGCACAGCGCAGTTCCTGGCAGGCGAGACCACCACCGATTTCATCGATGCCGTCGGCCCCGCCCGCCGCGCCGAGCCGTCCGAAGCCGACCTGCTGCGCACCGCGCAACTGCTGGCCCTCTGAATCCAGGCGGGCAACCGCGCCGCCGCGACGACGCTTGGTAACGCGCCCAGCGGCTGGCGGAATTCGCGGATGCCCGAACAGCGGGTGGTGTTGCTGCATGGCGAGCGCGATCTCGAAATCCGCTACCGCATGCAGCGCGACGGTCGGTTCCGTCTCGGCGAGAAGAGCTACGCCCGCATCCACGCCGTCGATGGTAGCAGTATCGATATTGAAATCGACGGCCGACGCTGTCGCGCCCGGATCGCGCGCGCGGCCGACCGACTGGTGGTGAGCGGCCCCTGGGGAAATCTCGAACTGCTCGAGAAGCCACTTTTTGTCCTGCCCGGAGCTGCCCTGGCAGCGGGCGGCTGCGTTGCGCCCATGCCGGGCAAGGTGCTCGAGGTGCGAGTGAAGGTGGGTGCCCGAGTGCGAGCCGGAGAAACCGTGATCGTGCTTGAAGCGATGAAGATGGAACACCCGATGAAAGCCGCCGAAGACGGCGTGGTCAGCGAGATCCGGGTGCTTCAAGGCGAGCAGGTGCAAGCCGGCACGGTTCTAATTATTGTCGAGCCGGAAATCCCGGTTAAGGAGTCGTGATGGCTGGGCCGATCCGGATCGCCAATTGTTCTGGCTTCTTTGGCGACCGCCTCTCGGCCGCGCGCGAAATGGTCGAGGGCGGGCCCATCGACGTGCTCACCGGCGACTGGCTGGCCGAACTCACCATGTTGATCCTCGCGCGCACCCGCCTCAAACGCCCCGGCGGCGGCTTCGCCCATACCTTCGTCACGCAGATGGAACAGGTGCTCGGCACCTGCCTCGAACGCGGCATCAAGGTGGTTTCCAACGCCGGCGGACTCGATCCAGATGCTTGTGCTGCGGCCGTCGCCGCCGTCGCAACCAAACTCGGACTGCAGCCAAAGATCGCCTTTGTGCGCGGCGACGACCTGATGCCGCGCCTCGGCGAGTTCGTCGCCTCGCAGCAGTTGCGCGATTTCGTCGACGGCAGGCCAATCGACCAGGTCTCGAGTTTCATCACCGCCAACGCCTACCTCGGCTGCTGGGGCATCGTCGACGCCTTGAACCAGGGTGCCGATATCGTGATCACCGGGCGCTGCACCGACGCGGCCATCGTTTGCGGACCGGCAGCGTGGCACCACGGCTGGAGTCGCACGGATTTCAACGGCCTCGCGGGTGCGGTGGCGGCGGGCCACGTCATCGAATGCGGCACCCAGGCAACCGGTGGCAACTATTCTTTCTTTCAGGAAGTCCCCGGCATGAGCCGGGTGGGCTTCCCCTGGGCGGAAATCGCCAGCGACGGCTCATCGGTGATCGGCAAACACGCCGATACCGGTGGCGAAGTTTCAATCGGCACCGTCACCTCGCAGCTTCTCTACGAGATCGGTGGACGTGAGTATTTTGGTCCTGACGTGACCGTGCGCTTCGACACGATCCAGCTTACGCAAATCGCTGCCGACCGGGTGCGTATGCACGGCATTCAGGGCGAAGCGCCGCCGCCCACGCTGAAAGTCTGCATCAACCGCCCGGGCGGCTTTCGCAACGATATGAGCGTCTGCCTGACGGGGCTGGATATCGAAGCCAAAGCGAAGCTGGTCGAGGACTCGTTCTGGAAGGCTTGCCCCTACCGGCCGGAAGATTTCGCCGATATACGGACCCGCCTCATCCGCACCGACAAACCCGATCCTTCGACCAACGAAGAGGCCGTCGCCATCCTGCGGATCAGCGCCAAGGACCCGGACGAGAAGAAAGTTGGACGGGCGTTCTCAAATGCTGTGATTGAAATGGCGCTGGCCAGCATCCCCGGCTTCTTCGGCGTCGGCAGCGGCCCAGGAGCGGGCCGGCCCTTCGGCGTTTACCAGCCGGCGACCATCCCGGCGGAAGTCGTGCCGCAAGAGGTGGTGCTGCTCGGCGAGGCCCCGCGCGTGGTTTCATCGGTGGTCTCAGGCGCGCCGGTTTCGATCGCGCTGCCTCTTCTGGTCGTTGCTCGCGCACCGTCGGGGCTCACAAAACGGGCTCCACTGGGCCGGGTCCTGGGCGCGCGCTCTGGTGACAAGGGCAATCATTCGAACATTGCGGTCTTTGCCTACGCGCCGCAC
>VFKT01000376.1 GCA_009885395.1 Deltaproteobacteria bacterium
GCCATCGCCGGGGATGGGCAGGTGACGCTCGGCAACACTGTGCTCAAACACGGCGCTCGCAAGGTCCGCCGACTGCACCACGGACGCGTGCTGGCAGGTTTTGCTGGCGCGACCGCCGACGCTTTCACCCTCTTCGAGCGCTTTGAAGCCCGACTCGAAGAACACCGCGGCCAACTGCGTCGCGCTGCCGTCGAATTGGCGCGTGAGTGGCGCAGCGATCGGGCGCTCCGCCGCCTTGAAGCGATGCTCTTGGCCGCTGACGAGACCTGCATCCTGGTGGTTTCCGGAACCGGTGATGTGGTCGAGCCCGATCCTGCCAATCCAGAAGGCGATACCGCGATCGCGATTGGCTCGGGCGGTCCTTTCGCCCTTGCGGCCGCGCGCGCGCTCTTGCTGCACACCCAGCTCAGCGCCACTGAGATCGCCCGGGCAAGCATGCGAATTGCAGCCGACATCTGCATCTACACCAACCACGAGGTTACGCTCGAAACCGTCGGCAACGAAACAGTGGCGCCGTCGTGAGCCTCGCCACGACACGGCCCACCCGGGTCACGGCTCCGATGACGCCGCGCGAAATCGTCTCAGAGCTTGACCGCTGGATCGTCGGTCAGCCGGCAGCAAAACGCGCGGTGGCGATCGCGCTGCGCAACCGCTGGCGGCGCCAGCAGGTGCCCGAAGAGTTGCGCGACGAGATCGTGCCGAAGAACATCATCCTGATCGGCCCAACCGGAGTCGGCAAGACCGAGATCTCGCGGCGGCTGGCCCGGATCGCGGACGCCCCCTTCCTCAAGGTCGAGGCCTCGAAGTTCACGGAAGTGGGCTACGTCGGCCGCGATGTCGAATCGATCGTCCGCGATCTGCTTGAGGTCGGCATCTCGTTGGTGCGCACAGAGGCGCAAGGCGCGGTTGCGGCGCGTGCCCGCGAGGCCGCCGAAGAACGATTGCTCGACCTCCTGCTGCCGCCCCGCCTGCCCGCCAGCGGCGACACCCCGACCTCCAGCACGGAGAGTCGCGAAACCCTGCGCCGGATGCTGCGCGAAGGTCAGCTCGCCAAGCGGCAGGTCGAAATCGAAGTTCCGGCCGGCGGCCGAGCATCAATGGAGATAATGACGCCACCGGGGATGGAAGAGGTCGGGGTCAATTTGAAAGAAATGTTCTCGAACCTCCTGCCAAAGAAAACGCAGCGGCGCGAGGTTCCAATCAGCGAGGCAATCGAGATCCTCGAACGCGACGAAGCTGCCCGTCTGGTCGATATGGATGACGTGGTGCGTGAGGCCATCTGGCGCGTCGAGCAATCGGGAATTGTGTTCCTTGACGAAATCGACAAAATTGCCGGCAGGAACGCACAAACGATCGGGCCCGATGTGTCTCGCGAAGGCGTGCAACGCGACCTGCTGCCGATCGTCGAAGGGGCCAGCGTCCAGACAAAACACGGCCCCGTCCGTACCGACCACGTTCTGTTCATCGCCTCGGGCGCGTTCCATAGCGCCAAGCCATCCGATCTGATCCCGGAGTTTCAGGGGCGCTTCCCGATCCGCGTCGAGCTCGAGGCCCTGACCCGCGAGGACCTGATCCGAATCCTGACCGAGCCCCGCAACGCCTTGACCCGGCAGACGAGGGCGGCGGCTGGGACATACGAGACGCGGGACCCGGCGCGCACTCGGGCCGGAGCGGTGCCGAGGTCGAGGGGGCTGCGCACCGCGTCGAACCGCTCAAGGGCACGGTGCCCATCGGCGGCCCGAACCCTCGGCGCCCCTAGTGCGA
>VFKT01000139.1 GCA_009885395.1 Deltaproteobacteria bacterium
ACAGTCGCCCCGCAGCATGGCAGGATGATCTCCGATGCACGCGACGATCGACCAGAACCACTCCCCCTGGATCCTGGAGTGCGCCGAGGGCACACCCGCCACCGCGCTGCTCGGGCCCTGCCGCGCCGACGTGGTCGTCGTCGGTGGCGGCCTGACCGGGCTCTCGACCGCGTGGCATCTCTCCGAACGCTTCCCCGAACGACGGATCGTCGTCCTCGAGGCTCATGCGGTCGGCAACGGCGCCAGCGGCCGCAACGGCGGACAAATCCTTAATTGGATCAATGGCGCCTCCGACGACGACCCCGAACGCATCCAACGCATCCACGCCGTGACCCGGCGCGGCATTGATCTTGGCGAATCCCTGGCGGCGGCCTGTGGCGTGAAGGAGGCGTTTTCCCGCGAGGGTTGCCTCGAGGTCTACACCAGTGCCAAGCGGGCCGAACACGCCGCCGAGCGGGTCGAGCAGCTCTCGAAGCTCGATATCCCGCTGGAGTGGATTGCGGCCGACCGGCTTGGGTTCAAGGGCGCCTACGGCGCGGTCGCCGATCCGCTGGCCGGCCGGCTGAACTCGCTCGCCCTGCTGCACGCCATGAAAAAAGTCTTGCTGGCACGCGGTGTGGCCGTACACGAGAACTCGGCGGTGACGCGCATCGACGAAGGCCGCGAGATCCGGGTCTCGACGCACGGCGGCGAGGTGCGCGCCGCGACGCTGGTGCTGGCGACCAACGGCTACACCCCGCTGCTCGGACGCTTCCGGCATGGGCTCTTGCCGATGCAGGCGCGCAACGTCGCCACCGAGCCGCTTGACGAGGCCCTCTGGAACGAACTTGGTTGGGCCGGAAGACTTGGCTTTTCCGACGATTTCGACCGTATCGCCTATGGTTGTCGCACGGCGGCCGGCCGGGTCGTGTTCGGTGGCGGCGGCAATTTCGCCTACGCCTACCCCTATGGCGGGAAACTTCTGCCCGACGCCAGCGATCGACGCGAAGAGCGTTATTACACGGCGGTCGAAGCCAGGCTGCGTCATTATTTTCCGGGCTTGCCGCAGCGGCTCATCAAGCATCGCTGGTCGGGTGTGTTGGGCGTCACGCTCGATCGCGTCTGCACGATGGGGATCGGCGGCGAGCATGGCAATGTGCTGCACGCGCTTGGCTACTCGGGGCACGGCCTGGCGCTGGCCCTGCTGGCGGGTTGTGTTTTGACGGATCTCTACGCCGACAACCATGCGCCGTGGCGGGATCTGCCCTTCTACCAGCGGCGCCTGCTGCCGATCCCACCCGAACCGCTGCGCTGGACCGGGTATCAGGTCTACACCCGACTCACCGGCCGCTCGCCGCGCCGCGGCTGAGGTTTCAGTCGCGCAGCCGGTCAAGCGTGCGGCCAAGCGCCGCGGCCAGTCGATCGACCTCGTCGTGGCGGATCACCAACGGTGGCGCGATCGCGAGCAGGTCACGAATGCCGCGCACGATGATGCCTTCTTCGCGAGCGATGGCCGCAGCCCGCGCTCCGGCCATATTGGCCGCTGCCACGGACGCCGGCACCTTCAACTCGATCGCCGCGATCAGACCAAGGCCACGCACTTCGCCGACGAGCGGGTGGTCTGCGAAAGTCGCGAGCTTCTTCTGGAAATAGGGACCAATATCGCGCTCGACGCGGCCGGGTAGATCCTCCCGCTCCAGGATATCCAGATTCGCCAGGGCTGCGGCCGCCGGCACCGGATGCCCGCTGTAGGTGAAACCGTGCGCGAAATAGCCATTGGCTTCAAACGCCTCGGCAATCTCCTTGCTGAGCAGCGTCGCGCCGAGCGGCAGGTAGCCGCTGGTCAGACCCTTGGCGATGGTCATCAGGTCAGGATCGAGATCCCACATCTCTGAGGCAAACCAGCATCCAAGACGCCCAAACGCCGTAATCACCTCGTCGGCAACAAAGAGGATGTCGTGACGCCGACAAAGCTCGCGCAACGCCTTCAGATAGCCGGCCGGCGGCAGAATCACGCCACCGGCGCCCTGCACCGGCTCGACAAACATCGCGGCGATCGTGTCGGGCCCTTCGCTTTCGATCACCCGCGCGGTTTCTTCGATACACCAGGCGCCATAAGCGACCTCGTCCATGCCGGTGCCGGAAGCGTAAGCGTAGGGTGCCGGCACGCGAAGATAGCCGGGCAGCGGCAAATCGAAGGGATCGGTGCAATTGGGCAGGCCGGTCATGCTGGTCGTCGCGATGCCGACGCCATGATAGGAGTAGGTTCGCGTCAAGATTTTTTTCTTAGCAGATTTGCCGCGAATTTTGTTCCACGCGCGGATGATCTTGAGCGCGCTTTCATTGGCTTCCGAGCCCGAATTCGTGAAGAAAACGCGCCCCAGACGGCCCGGCGCGCGCTCGGCGAGACGGGCTGCGACCCGGATCGTCGGCTCGGTCGTGGTTTCGAAAAACGAAGGGTAAAACGAGAGTTTCGACATCTGGCTGGCGACGGCGTCGACGATTTCGCTCCGGCCATAACCGACAATGACGCACCAGAGCCCGGCCAGCCCGTCGAGCAGATTATGCCCCGTCTCGTCGATCAACACGCAGCCCGAGCCCGACTCCATGATATGCGTGCCACGCTTATGCATCGAGCCGCTGTCGGTGAAAGGATGCAGATGGCTTTGTTGGTCGAGACGGCGCAATTCGGTGAGAGTTTCCTGATTCATAGGGACGCATGTTGAGCACGCTGCACACCAACTGGCTATGCTCGCCGGGATGAATGCCTCGTTGGCCCGGCTTCGGCCCGAAGACCTCGCCCCCGGCGACCAGCGTTGTGCCGACTTCGACTGGTCGGAACTGACGCTCGAGGTCATCGATGGGCCCGACCACGCCGGATTCGACGAGGCCTATGCACGGCTCGATCGGGAGTTCGGCGAAAAGGGCGAACTCGAAACCCGCGCGGTGCTCGAAGGCCGCCTGCGTCGCGATCCGGCCCTTGCGGTGGCCGGCGGGCTGCACCTCGCCTACGAGATTTTGCTGGTCAGGCGGAATGGCCGATTGGTCGCCGTCCGCGATCATTCGGTGGTCGTCGCGGCGCAGGGAGCCACTTCGGCAGCCGCCGACAAGGACGAGCGATCGCCTGGCCCCGACGGGGCCGATGCTTCCCCGGATGCGGTGGATTCCCCGGCGCCGCTCGATGGCGATGACGCTCTGGTGGTCGTGCATCTTTCGCATGTCCTGGTCGAGCCCGAATTGCGGCGCACTGGCCTCGCGGGCTGGCTCCGGGCCTTGCCGGTCGGCTTCGCCCGCCGCTGCGCGCAAGCGGCGGGCAGCCTGGCCGAAAACATCGTCCTGGTGGCCGAGATGGAACCCTTCGACCCTACCGACGAGGCCAGCCTAAGTCGGCTGGGCGCCTACGAACGGGCCGGCTTCCGGAAGCTCGACCCCGCGGCGCTGGCCTACTGCCAACCCGATTTCCGGCCGCACGATCTGGTCCGCGCGACCGGCCCGCGGCCGGTAAGGCTCGATCTGGTTCTGCGACGCATCGGCCGTGAAACGGAAACCACCTTCCCCGCCACCGAGGCGGCTCGGACCATCGGCGCGCTCTATGGGATGTACGCCGCCGATCTGGAGCGCGAGCATATCGAGGCGCTCGCCGCCGAAGCCGAGGAGCGTTGCTCTCGCGGCATCGCTTTCGACCTGATAGCGCCGACCTCGTGATCCAGGCTTTTCATCATCCGGGTTTCGCCGCCGATATCGGCGAACACGTCATGCCGATGCGGAAGTTCCAGATGGTCGCCGATGCCGTGCGCCCGCTCGCCGGCGTCAAGGTGATCGAACCCGAACCGATCGATGACGCCGACCTGCTGCGCGTGCATACCCTCAAATACGTCAATGCTGTTCGCACGGGCGAGCCGCGGGCGCTGGCCGAATCACAGAAATTCCCCTGGTCTCCCACCCTCTGGCCCTCGGTGCGCCTGACCAACGGCGGTTGCCTCGCGGCGGCTCGTCAAGCTCTGCGAAGCGGACTCGGGGCCGCCATCGTCAGCGGCTTTCACCATAGCTCGGCCGACCACGGCGAGGGCTTCTGCACCTTCAACGGTCTGGTGGTCGCAGCCGATGCACTGATCGCCGAGGGATTGGTCGAGCGGGTCGCCGTGCTCGATATGGACCTGCATTATGGCAACGGCACGGCTTCACTCGCCCTGGCCCGCCCCTATCTCTTCAATGCCTCGATCTACGGCAATGATTATTTCCAGAATCGGCCTTACGCCGATGTAGAAAACCGTCGGCATGGCGACGGCCCGAACCATGTCTCCTACGCCCTGCCCGGCGGCAGCGGTCGGGCCCCGATGCTGGCGGCCCTCATGCAGGCGTGTGAGGCCATCCTCGCCTGGGGACGGCCGGATTTGATCCTCTACCAGGCCGGCGCCGATCCCCACGTCGACGATCCGCTCGGAGGCTGG
>VFKT01000122.1 GCA_009885395.1 Deltaproteobacteria bacterium
CACCAGGGCCGAGGCCTGCCGCGACCAACGTCTCGATCGCACCGGCGTGCGAAGTCTCGTCGGCCGCCTGGAGCGGCGGCAGGATGGTCGCATGCAGGAGCACCACCGAACTCACCAGCAGAAAGGCTCCCAGCGGGCGTCTTCCTGGGCGAGCGAGCCAGGCCCAGCCCACGATGAAGAGGATGGTCGCCCCGAGCAGCATCGGCAGCAACAGGTGTCCGGTCGTGACAAAGAAGAAAATCCGCGCGAGCGCTTCGCCCAGAGGTACCGGTGCTGGCCGCACGATTTCGACAAGGATTGGAGCCGAGGGCACAGCCCCGCCGGAGGCCCGGACGGTACTCGAACCGGTTCTGGTGTCCCGCAGGTCCACCCCGAGCGAGCCTGCCAGTTCGTTCGATGCAGCCACGGCCGCCGGATTGGCCTCCGCAAATCCAAAGGTACCCGGGAGGAGACCGATGGCTCGTGCAAGCGTTGTGTCGCCGGCTTTGGGCAACGTACCGATATCGATCCATTCGCGATCGGCCGCCAGCACCAGCCGCGCCCGGCCGGCCAGCCAATCCTGCAGCGCGTGCAGACGTGAGCCGTCACCGTGGCCGTCGAGCAGCAGGAGCAAGCGACTCGTCCCACCAGAATCCAATCGCAAGCGGATGCGGTCCTCAGCATCCCGCCGTGGCGGGTCGATCCGCGCGCCACCGGGCGAGGCTTTGAGATCTGCCGTCGGTGCCGCCTGGGCGCGGGTCACCGAGATTTCGAACACACTGGCGCGTACGGAAGCTCCGCGGATCCAGCCCAGGGCGGAGCCATCGACCGGCCCGAGTGGCGTCGGTAGAGTCGCCGATAAAAGCTCGAGGTGCGAATCGGCTTGTGCCGAGATCTGTGCCAAGGCCAGTACGAGAGTCGCCAGCGGCGCGAGCCAGAGGGCGAGGGAGCGGGCACGTGGCCATCGTCCGAGCCGGGCTCGAGAAGGGGAACGTCCGTCTGACGGGGGAATCCAAGTCTTGCGGCTCAAGGGTGGGCTCCGTGCGCCATCAGCAGAGATTCGTAGAGCGCCGCCATGGTTCCCGTCGAGCGCTGTTGTGCGTAATGGGTTTCGATCCTTGCCCGTGCTCGCAGTCCGAGCGAGCGTCGCTCTTCCTTCGGCAGGATCGCGAATTCAGCCAGCGCGTCGGTCAATGCGCTCGCGTCCCCGGTCGGGACGACGATCCCGGTCTCGCCAACGATCTCCGCCGAATCCCCGACATCGGTCACGATGCAGGGGAGGCCACAGGCCATGCTTTCACCAATCGAATTCGAGAAGCCCTCGGCCCAGCCCGAGGCGGAGACGAGCACGTCCAGAGCCGCCATGAGGCGTGGCACATCCCGCCGTTCACCCAGGAGGTGAATCTGGTCGCCCAAGCCCCGTTCCAGAATCTGCGGGACAAGGGCTGAGGTCCGGGGATCGGTTCCACTCCCGGCCAGCAAGGCATGTACGCGATGCCCACGCCGTCTGAGTTCGGCCAGTGCGTCGAGGAAAAGATCGTGCCGCTTCACGGGGTGCATGCGAGCGATCATCCCGGCCAGAAGCATATCTTCGGGAATTCCGAGTTCAGCTCGCACGGCGGCTCGAGCCCGTACGTCAGGCTGAAATCGTTGCGTGTCAAAGCCATTTGGTACCACCACGAAGCGGCTCTCGTCATAGCCGAAAGCGACGTGGTGACCGACGGCCCGGCGTGAATTGCTGACGATCCGGTCGGCCCTCGAGGAGAGCTGCGCGCCGAGCCGGATAACGATGCGGGTTGCCAAGGGCTCGTGCTCAATCGTCGCGAGCGATTGTCGGATGCTCCAGACCAGGCCTGCCCGGGGTGCCGCCAACCGCTGACCCGCCCAGGCCGCCAGATTGCCGTGGTACATCCAGCCGTGCACGATGTCGGGGGCGCAGTCAGCTAGAGCCGAGAGCAGCCGCCGCAACGCGAGAGGACCCACGAAGCCACGAAACCCACGGCCAAATCCCGCTGACATCACCTCGATGCCAGATTCCCGAAATCGGGGCGCGAGCGTCCCCGGTTCACCCAGCGTGATGACGGTGGAGCGGAAGCGGTCCGGGTCGAGCGAGCCGACCAGACGCAGCAATGCCATTTCGGCACCGCCGATGTCGAGGCTTGGCACAACGTGTGCGATCCGCACCACCGAAACCTTTCCACATGCAGCCATTCCTCGCTTGGTCTCACGCGGCTTGAGCGGCTGCAAGGCCGAGCTTCAACGGTCCGACACCTGGCTATCAAGCGCGGCTTGACACGGACCCGCCCAAATGAGAGCAGACGGCACTCAAAGACTTCGATAGGCGCAAGAGAGGATACCACCAAACCATGCGAACCTTGATCACGGGCGGTGCGGGCTTCATCGGCTCGCACCTCGCCGACGCGCTACTGGCCGAGGGGCACCAGGTCCTGGTCCTCGACGATCTCTCCACCGGTTCGATCGAGAACCTCGACCACCTGATCGGCCAGCCCGGCTTCCGCTACCGGATCGACTCCGTCATGAACGAGCCATTGTTGGCTGAACTCGTCGATCGCGCCGACGTCGTCTTCCATCTCGCTGCCGCGGTCGGCGTGCAATTGATCATCGACCGGCCGACCCACACCATCGAAACCAACGTCGGCGGCACCGAAGTCGTGCTGCGCCAGGCCGCCAAGAAAAAAAAGAAGGTGATCCTCGCCTCGACTTCGGAGGTCTACGGCAAAAGCGTCGACGTGCCCTTCCGCGAAGACGCCGATCTTGTCCTTGGCTCGACCAGCCGGCATCGCTGGGCCTATGCCTGCAGCAAAATGCTTGACGAATTTCTCGGGCTGGCCACCTTCCGCGAGAAGGGCGTGCCGGTCGTCGTGGTGCGGCTCTTCAATACCATCGGGCCGCGACAGACCGGGCGCTATGGCATGGTCGTGCCGCGTTTCGTCGACCAGGCGCTGCGCGGCGAGCCGGTGACGGTCTACGGCGATGGCCTGCAATCGCGCAGCTTCACCTGGGTTGGCGATGTCGTGCGGGCGCTCTTGCTGCTCGCCAACGAACCCCGCGCGGTGGGCGAAGTCTTCAACATCGGCAACGGCGCCGAAATCTCAATCAGCGCCCTGGCCGAGAAGATCATCGCCATGACCGGCAGCCACTCGCGGCTGATTCGCGTGCCTTACGACGAGGCCTACGGACCCGGCTTCGAGGATATGCCGCGGCGAGTACCCGACCTGAAGAAAATTCGGGAGCTGGTCGGCTACAACCCGAGCGTACACCTCGACGAAATGCTGCAGGTGATCATCAAGGACGCGCGCTCGCGTCTGCTGGCGACCAGGGCCGACGGTGCACCGCGCGCCGCCGCCGCAGTGGCGTAGCGAGGGAACGAGGCGAATCGGGCGACCACCCCTTGGCGATTTGCCGCGAAAGGCCGTGTCGATCCGGCTCGACTAAAGGGGTTCTGGATTGGGTGAAGCGCCGCGCGGCGGCGCAGGATCAGCCCTACCGGTCCTTGATCAACAAGATTCTTGAGAAGGCGATGCGCCGGGCCGGCTGAAGCCGCACCTGCGGCAGCGGAGGCGCGGGGAGTGCGGGTTGGAGAGTCGTCCGGGTTCCGTCGCGAGCAGACTGCCGGCTACAATCAGTGGCCGCGCTCGCTGCGGAGCTGGGCGTGCACGACATCGATGCCATGCCTGGCACAGCAGACCATGAGCTGACGTAGCTTTTCCTCCGGGATCTTCCCCGAGGCGACGACGACCTCGTCGATCTGGTTGGCGGTCAGGATCAGATCGATTTCGGCCAACGTCCCGATCACCGGCACACCCCTGACCGAGCGTCGGCGCTTGGTGTGGTCGTCGTCAAGAAAGCCTACCGCGACGCGCTGCAGGCCGGCGTTCATCTGCACTTCGCGCAACGCCAGCGCACCGGCGTCGCCGGCGCCGTAGATCAGGGTGCGGCGGGTTGGCGGGCGGCTGTGCTCCGGTGCCGCCGGGCGCAGTTCCTCGCTCAGGATGCGAAAGGCAACCCGGCTACCATAAAGAAAAACCACCAACAGGAACCAGTCCAGAATAAAAACAGCCCGCGAGAAACCTTCGAAACGGAAGACCAGCGCGATCGTCACGATGGCAAGCGCCGAACCAAGCGACGCCGCCTTTGTCAGGCGGATCAGGTCCGATACGCTGGTATAGCGCCACATTCCAGCATAGGTGCGGTACAGCCCCAGGGCACCCACCTGACAAAGTACGACGATCGGCAGCCCCTGTTGAAACCGGTCTTGTACCGCGGTGAGATCGTTCTCAAAGCGCAGCAGGTAGGCCGCCTGGTAGGCCGTCACGACAAGGCCAAAATCGATCAGCACCGCGAGCACCTGGCGACGCTGGTTCAGGCCGGCGACAATGGCCCGCAGAATCACGCCCGGCGTTCCGACCTTTTCGACGGGATCGTGCACCTCGACCCGTGCAAGGTGGACAGCCAGCATCGCCACGCCCAGAAAGAGCAGCACGATCAGCACCGCACCCGGCGAGAAGCCGTAGCGATACGAGAACAAGGCGATTGCCCCTGAAATGAGGGCGACCAGGTAGAGCACATCAACCGCGCGTTTCTCGGAGAGCCCCAGCGCGACCAGCCGATGCGAGGTATGGTCCCGGCCCCCGACCGAGATCGGGCGTCCGGCAAAGATCCGCGTCAAGGTAACAAAGGCGGTATCGAAAAGCGGCACCAGGACCAGCAGCGCGGGCAGGACCAGCACCGCGACCAGGCTGCGGGTGTAGGGGTAGCCGCCGGCCAGGCTCATCCCGCCGGCGAAGAAGCCGAGAAACATGCTGCCGGCATCCCCCATGAAGATGCGGGCCGGATTGCGATTGAAGACCAGAAATCCCGCGGCCGCGCCGAGCAGGATCACCGCCACCGTGGCGGCGGCGAGATTGCCGTCCTGGAGCAGGAAGACGACGCGAAAACCGGCGGCGATCACGGCGATGCCGGCCGCGAGCCCGTCCATATTATCGAGCAGGTTGAAGGCGTTGGTGAGGGCAAGCAACCAGATCAGAGTCAGCGGCAGGTCAATCGCGACTTCACCCGTGAGGGGCAGCCGGAGGCCCAGGGCCACCACCAGGAGCGCAGCCGCGATCTGCCAAAGAAGTTTGGTTTGCGGCCGCATGCCGCGCAGATCATCGACCAGACCCACCGCGGCGATCAGCACACCACCGGCGAGCAAGGCGAGCAGCCTCGGGTCGCCGAGGCCGACAAAGACCAGCGCGGGCACGGTCGTGCCGATCACGATCGCCAGACCGCCGAGCAGCGGCACTTCACCGCGATGCCAGCGATCCTCACGCGGCCGCGCGACCGCGCCGACCCGGCGGGCCAGCGGCATCACGAGCAGGGTGGTCGCGAGCGAGAGGGCGAAGCTGCTGAGACCCCAGAGGAGGGGAGCGAGTTCCGGTCGCAGCGTCATGCCGCCCTCTGCATGGTCAACCATCCGTAAATCTTATGCGCTGCGACCGGCTCGACCGGGCTGCCGATTACGAGAACGGGCGCCGTGGTCAAGCCCTCGTAAATCCCATGTGCTGCGACGCGGTTCGCGACCAAGCTCATGCTGCCCCCGCAGCGGCAGCGCGCCGCGCCGGGGCCGGCTGCAATAGAGCCGCTGTCGGTGCTGCAGCCCCGAGCTTCCCTTGCAGCAACTCGCAGTAGAGTCGATCCATATCGGCCACCAACCGATCCTTGCCGTGGTGGAGCAGGACATGGCGTTGGCCGGCCGTGCCGAGATCCTGCCGCAGCCTGGGCGAATCGAGCAGCCGCCCGATGGCGAGCCCGGTGGCCGTGGGATCATTGGGTTCGACCAGCAAACCGGAAAGCCCCTGTTGCACCAGATCGGGGACACCGCCGACTCGCGTCGCGACCACCGCACGCCCCGCCGCCAGCGCTTCGATCAGCGCGACCGGTGAGCCCTCGTTGCGCGAGGTTAGAACCACCACGTCGAGCGCAGCATAAATCTGCTCGAGGTCGGCGCGCCAGCCGAGAAAATGGACCCGGGACACGAGGCCGAGTTGGCCGGCGAGGGCTTCAAGAGCGCTCCGCCGCTCGCCGTCGCCCACGATCACGAAGTGGACGTCCTTCCGGGTTCGGGCGAGAGCTGCGGCGGCTTGAAGAAACGTCACATGCGATTTGATCGGCACCAGGCGCGCCACAATGCCGACCAGCGGCACGGTGGAGCCAATCCCAAGTTCGCCGCGCAACCCCGCGCCTACAGCTTTGAAGCCGGAGAAGCGCTCCAGAGGCAAGCCGAGAGGCATCAGGCGAACCGACTCCGTGTTGCCGATGCCAAGTGCAAGCAGATCGGCCCGCACTTCAGGGCTCACCGTCAGGACCGCGTCCGTCCGCCGTGCAAGTCGACGTTCGATTTCAACGAAGGCCCTCGCCACGCTGGGCCGGAAATAGCCCTCCAGCACATGGCCATGAAAAGTATGGACGACGACCGGCGCAGCCACCGCCCGAGCTGCCAGCCGCCCCAGCGTGCCTGCCTTGGCGGTATGGGTGTGGACGACGTGGGGCCGGAAGCTCCTGAGCAGGCTCGCAATCCGGGCGAACGCCAGGCCATCCCGGATGGGATGGAGTGCTCGCCGCAGAGTCGGCACCCGCACCAGGCTGGGGAGGTTCCGGCCGACCAGATCGAGGTAGCAGCCCTCGTCGGGGTCCTCTTGCCCCGCAATCAGCAGCGTGGCGTAGCGGGCTGGGTCGAGTTCTTCGGTCAACAGCACGGTATGCAGGGCGGGACCGCCGATGTTCAGTCGCCCGATGATACGGGCAACCCGGATCCGCTCCCCTTGACCTGACATGATTGTCACAACTAACTTGTTTGTCGGACTGGGGGAAGCCGTCCGACCTTGCGCGGCGGCGAGCGCTGGGGGAAATGGCTGAAGTCGATGAAGGCATTACGCTCAGACGTTGACGCGGCGACCAGCGCGGTTCCATCGGGACGGGTCGAGCCTATGGTGCCGGCGACCGGTACCGCGGAGGGCAGGCGCCCACACTCGGCCCCTGCTGTGTCGGAAGGGGGTGCGCCCCTGGTGTCGCGGACGGCCGAGATAGCCGACGATG
>VFKT01000060.1 GCA_009885395.1 Deltaproteobacteria bacterium
GCGGGCGGGCTATACGCTCGCAACCGCGCTGTTTGTCGGCCTTGGCGGCATGCTGGGCTACCTCTCCTGGCTGGTCGATATGCTGCCCGAAGTCGTGGTGGCACCGATTCTGGTTTTTATCGGGATCGAGATCGCATCGTCGGCCTTTCATGCCGTCCCGGCACGACACGGGCCGGCGGTGGCGATCTGCTTTCTGCCGGTCATCGCCAATGTGGTTGCGATCATCGTCGGCCAGGTGATGGCGGGTGCCGGCATCGATCCGGCCTCGCTGAGCGGTCCGGCGGCAGAGAGCGTTCGTGCGGTGAGCATCCTTTCCTCGGGTTTCGTCTTCACCTCGATGCTCTGGGGCGCGGCACTGGCATTCTTGATTGATGGAAGGTTTGGCGGTGCGGCGATCACCTTTGCCACCGCGGTGCCAGCGGCCTGGTTCGGGGTCATCCACTCGTCGCTTCCCGGAGGGAAGGCCTTCCTTCCCTGGCGTGTCGCCGACCCTCTGCCGATGCAACTGGCGGCAGGCTACGGCACGCTCTGCGCTCTGGCGATCGTGGGCGTTCTGGTGCAGCGATGGCGCAACGCGCGCGGCTCCTGATCGGTGGCGCAAGCTTGGTGTTGGGACCGCTCTGAAACTGAGCCACTGGCCGCTCTGAGACTGAGCCAGCATCCCTCGCAGGGTGCACGTCAATCTCTCGCCCTATCGAACCGATACGCGCTCACGCCAGATCCGGTCCTGCTACCCACAGATTCTTCCGAGGACCCAAATTTCCTATGCTCGGCGCGGGTTCGTGCAAATCGCCCGCTTCCGTTCGAACCCTGCCGTCTATGCTCCGGTCCGCGGCTCGCGCGGGGCTCCCGGCGCCTCGGCAAAGCCGGCGAATGCCTCTGCCACGATGCGTTCGACACGCTGAACTTCATCATCGGTCATCTGTCGGAACTCGGCCTGTCGCCGCTTCTTCGACAGGGCCCCGCCGTTCTGCCGGATGAACATGACGAGGTCCTCGGCGACGCGATCGGGCATTTCGACGGCCTCCATCGTGCGCGCAATCGCCTGGTCGTGCCTGTGCAGGTAGTCGATCTCATGTGGCAGGTCTTCTTCGACGGTGCGCTGCACGCAAGCGTAGAGGAACTCGGCGGCCTGCGTGCAGTCGAAGTACCGATAGAGGTTCGCGGTGTCGTTCAGCACTTCGACGTTCCGCTCCGACGTCGGACGCCACTCGATGAATGGCATCAGCGGGCTGGAGTGCGCCTGAAGCATGACGCGATAGTCGTCGATCCGGTCCAGCATCACGGAGGATACCGGGAACACCATCCCCCTCGGCGCGAACCCGCGCTCGGCCAGCACATGATGAATGAGGCAGCGGTGCAGGCGTCCATTGCCGTCCTCGAAAGGATGAAGGTACACGAAGCCGAAGGCGGTCGCGGCGGCTTGCAGAACGGGGTCGATGCCGTCGTCGCGCATTCGGTCGTTGGCGTCGAGCAAGCCAGCCATCAGGTCGGCGAGATCGTCGGGACGTGCGCCGATGAACTCCGGCAATGGGTCGCCGAAGCGGTCGCGCTCGCCCAGGAACACGCCGTCAGTGCGGAGACCAGGGTGAACGAAGCGCGTGTCCTCGATGAGTACGTTGTGTAACCGATCGATCTCGGCGCGGGTAAGGGAGTTCTTCCCGGCCTGCAAGACCGCGCGGCCCCAGCGCTCGAGACGGTTGCGAGGTGGACGCTCCCCCTCGATCTGGAAGCTGGCCCGGCTGTCCGCGAGCAGAAGGAAGCTGGCCGCGCGTGCGATCAGATGACGACTGGTGCGTCCCAACGTGTCGCGTGCGCGTCCGGCCAGATCTAGCGAGAGGTACTTCACCAGCGGCGTCGTGCGCCGGATGACGGGACTGAAACGACCGACGCCAAGAAGGTTGTCGCGTACGCGGTGACGCTTCGAAAGGCGTGGCTTGCCCGTGAAGTACGCCTTCGGGTCGAGCAGATCGACCGCGGATACGCGTGGCGCGTCGTCGACGTCGATGCGTCGCCCGGTGAGCGTTTCGTACAGGAACCACGCCTTGCGCACGTGCGTCGCTGCGGGCGCGGCCTGTACGAGCGACTGGATGGCCTGCTCGGGCAGCGCCTCGAAGATGTGCCGAAGCACGAGCAGGTCCGTAGTTTCGTGCTTGAGGAAGAACAGCAGATGGTCCGAGAGCTCGTCGCCCGGCCAATAGCGTTTGTCGAAAATCGTCCACGCGCCTTCCGCGCGTCGGCTTCCGCGGACGTGCTGTTCGGCCACGCAGCTCAGACGCCGGAGCGGCACGGCCAGAGCCAGCTCATGGGCGAGCGCCGTGGCCCCGGCCAATCGCGTTCCAGCCGGAACCGTCTGCTCGCGGAAGGTCGGGGACTGGGCGCGATGGAGCTTCATGTCGAAAAATCCTCGCAAGCTACCAAAAACTACAATTTTCGATGGCCGCAGTCGAAATAGCCATACGTGCATTGGCCGTCGAAATCCAGCCAGATTAGTCGAAAAATACTATCAAAATTGCAATGAGGTCGAAAACTACCCCACCATTAACGCGGACTCGACAGTTGGCGGTGCGCTCGGGGAGCACGGCGAGCGAGGTGGTGTTGGGTGGGCAGCGGATCGGGATGCGGCGGCTGCGCGCTCGGGCCGTTGAGGGCGGCGAAC
>VFKT01000062.1 GCA_009885395.1 Deltaproteobacteria bacterium
GGAGAAGGACCCGGCCAAACGACCAGCGTCCGCGGCTGAGGTGCGCGAGGCTCTCCTGGCGATCAGCGCACCCCAGAACATTCCTCTGATATGAAAATAGCGGTTAGGCTGCGACGGGTTTGGGGGAAAGCGTGACCTCGAACCCCATCGCCTCGAGCTGTTGCATGGCGCGCTTCTGGGCATGCGCGCGCAGGTCCTCGTTGAGCTGGAGCGGGGACAAATCGTGGTAATCCTCCTTGCGGGTGAGCAGATAGTAGATGGTGATGAGCAGCGTATGCCCCACGGCGACCAGCGCCTTCTTGGGACCGCCTCGCACAATAAGGCGGCGATATTGGATCGAGGGGTAGCAGCTCTTCTTCCGCGCTGCGGCTTGGGCTGCTTGCACCAGGGCACGACGCAACCACTTGCTGCCTTTGCGCGTCTTGCCCGTCTTCCGCTTCCCGGCGCTCTCGTGGTTGCCCGGACACATCCCGGCCCAACTGGCCAGGTGACCAGCGGTAGGGAAGTGGCTCATATCCAGGCCGATCTCTGCTGCGATGACCTCTGCGATTCGGCGCTTAATGCCCGGGATCGTCTCGAGCCGCCGCAGCTCCGCCTCGAAAGGGAGCAGCAATTCTGCGATCTGGTGGCTCAACTGTTCGATCTGCTCCTCCAGGAAGTCGATATGCTCCAGGTGCATCGCGATCAACGCCCGGTGATGGTCGCGCAGGTGCCCGGTGAGGGCTCGCTCGAGTGCCGCTCGCTTCTTGCGCAAACGGCCCTTGGCGAGTTCGGCCATGGTCGCCGGGTCGCTTGTGCCGGCTACAAGGGCGTCCAGCATCTGACGCGCCGAGACCCCCATGATGTCGCTGGCCACCCCGGCGAGCTTGATGTTGGCGTCCTCCAGCACCTTCTGCAGCCGCTGGATCGAGCGGCTGCGCTCGTCGACCAAAGTGGTCCGTGTCCGGGTCAGATCGCGCAGGTCGCGCTGCCCCTGGTCCGGGATGAAGCTGGCGGTCACGAGTCCGTGCTGCAAGAGGTCGGCGATCCACTCGCAGTCCTTCACGTCCGTCTTGCGCCCGGGCATGGTCTTGATGTGCTGGGCGTTGGCCACGGTGACGGTGAACCGGCCGTCCAGGCGGTTGTAGACCGGCTTCCAGTACACGCCGGTACTCTCCATCGCCACCTGGGTGCAGCCGGCCTCAGCCAGCCAGTCCGCCAGGGCGTCCAACTCCTCGGTCGTGGTCCCGAAGGTGCGGATCGTCTTGGTCTGCCCCACCCCCGGCGTGGGACGAATCAGGCAGGCCACCACAGTTTGCTTGTGCACGTCGAGTCCACAGCAGCAGTCGTAGAGTCGGTCCATCTCGGTCGCACCTCCCTCAACCAATTCGCTGCCCGTGGGCGCAGGCGCCGCGATCATAAGACTCTGAGATGCGTGCTTCCCGAAGGAGCAACAGGCAACGGTACCGCGCGACCCCCTGGTCAAACTCCCATACGGGCTCGATGCACCAGACGAAACCCGACCGTATCCGCCCACGCGCTCCCCCAGTCTACCCCACAATCGCGCAGCCATTTTCCCACGGCGGGGTCGGGGCGCAGCCCCGGGGAAACCTCCCATCGCAATGGGAGAGGGTAGGGTGAGGGCAACCCTCGTTGTCGCCACGGACAGCGTTTGTGCTTGGACGCGGGGCCGCCC
>VFKT01000345.1 GCA_009885395.1 Deltaproteobacteria bacterium
ATCGCGGCCGCACCGGCATCCACGAAATTCTGATGATTGACGACGCCGTCCGCGCCCTCATCATGGCCCGAGCCGACGCCCCCTCGATCCGCCGCCTCGCCGCCGAACGCGGCATGCGCCTCCTGCGCCACGACGGCGCCACCAAAATCACCAGCGGCGAAACCACAGCAGAAGAAGTCCTACGCGTCACCCAGGAAGAAGTGGGGACGTGCGTTTAATTTCCGCGCAATGTTTAATTTTCCCATCTTCGGGAAAGCTACTGCCCGGGAAAAGGGGACGTGCGTTTAATTTTCGCGCAGAGTTTAATTTTCCCATCTTCGGGAAACCCGCTGCCCGGCTTGGCGGGGATATCAGTTGAGGGCGTGCGTTCAGGCTTTGAGCGCCCAAGGCTCGTTTCCCCGCCTTCCGCATCGGGGAAAGGTCCGCTCCGCCTGGCGGAGTCGAGTTTGAGGTCGTCGTGCCCGTCTACGCCTGGCAGGGACTGAGCGCTGACGGCCGCCGCCTGAGCGGCAGTCTCGAGGCCGAGGGGGCACGCGCCGCGCGGGCCCGCTTGCGGCGCGATGGCGTCTTTCCGACCGCATTGCGCGAGGATACGGCCGCAGCAGGCGGGGGAGAGGGCTTGATAGACCGGCTCTTCGGCGAGAGTCGCAACGCGCGACTCCGGCCGGCCGAGTTGGCCCTCGTTTCAAGGCAGTTGGCCACCCTGATGGCTGCCGGCGTGCCTGCGGTTGAGGCGCTTGACGCTGTTGCCGAGCAGGCCGAGCGGCCTGCCGAGCGTCGCATCCTGCAGGCCGTGCGCGAAGACGTGGTGGGCGGATCGGCTCTCGCCGACGCCCTGGCCCGCCACCCCGCTTCTTTTCCCGCGCTTTACTCGGGCATGGTGCGGGCTGGCGAGGCCGCCGGTGCGCTCGATCTGGTGCTGGGCCGGCTCGCGAGTTGGACCGAGACCCAATCGCAGCTCGCCAGTAAATTACGCAACGCGCTGGCCTATCCGATCCTGATGCTGTTCGCCTCGCTCGGCATCGTCGGTTTCCTGCTGGCCTTCGTCGTACCCAAAGTGACGCGCATCTTCGAAGACCAGCGCCAGGCTCTGCCGCTGCCGACGCGCTTGCTGCTGGGTGTCTCGAATCTACTTCTCGACAATCTTGGGGTGGTGCTCTTCCTGGCTGCGGCGACTGTTGCCGGCGCGCTTGTGGCGTTGCGTCGACCGCCGATCCGGCTCAAGCTCGACCGCATGCTTTTGCGCGCGCCGGTCATCGGTCCGCTGGTCACACGCGTCGCCGTGGCACGCTTTGCCCGCACGCTTGCCACATTGCTCGCCGGCGGATTGCCGCTGCTCGAGGCCCTGCCGATCGCCGGCGAGGTCTCCGGCAATGGTGCTATGGCCGATGCCGTCCGTCAAGCGGCTTTGGCGGTGCGCGAAGGTCGGGCGCTGGCTCCGACCTTGCGGGAACTCGGCCTTTTCCCGCCGCTCCTGGTGCATATGGTGCGGGTCGGCGAACGTTCGGGCGAGATCGAGGGCATGCTCGAGCGGGTCTCCGACGCCTACGAAGGCGAGGTCGAAGGCGCGCTGGCGACATTGACGGCGGTGTTGGAGCCAGCGTTGATCCTGGTGATGGGCGGGATCGTGCTCTTCATCGTGCTGGCGATCCTGCTGCCGATCTTCGAGATCAATTCGCTGGTGAAGTAGGGTCGGCCCATGACAAGCCGCCGGAACGCTCCTCCCCGGGCTATGCCGCCGCTACCCGCGACGGGCCCGCTGGCACATCGCCGAGCGGCTTCGAGATTCGGAAGGGTGTCGGTTAGGATCGCGTTCATGGACCAAGCCAGAACACTGACGAGTTCGATCCGGAGCCGGGTGCAGCCACAGCGTCAAGGCCTTGACGCCCGCGGCTTCACGCTGATCGAAATCATGGTGGTGGTGTTCATCCTCGGCCTGCTGGTCACGTTGGTCGCCCCCCGCATCCTTGGCCGGACCGACGAAGCCCGGCAGACCAAGGCCGCCGCCGATATCAAATCTGTGCAGCAGGCGTTGGCGCTCTACAAACTCGACAACGGCTTCTTCCCCACCACCGAACAGGGCCTGGAGGCGCTGGTGCTGCCACCAACCTCGGCACCGCTGGCCAGGCGCTGGAACCCCGACGGCTACCTGGAGAAAGTGCCGGCCGACCCCTGGGACCAGCCCTATATTTTCGAGAGCGACGGGGCGAATTACATGGTGCTCTCTCTGGGTGCCGATGGCGCCGAGGGTGGCACCGGCCCGGCCGGCGACATCAATTCGCGGGATCTCGGCTGAACAAGCACCGCAGCGCCGGATTTACCTTGCTTGAGCTGGCGCTGGTGCTGACTCTCATCGGATTGTTGGCGGGACTGATCCTGCCACGGCTCGGCGTGCTGCAAAGTGTTGGACTGGACGCGGCAGCGCGAAAGCTCTCCTCCAGGATCCTGCTGATCCGCGAGGAAAGCGCGCTGCGCGGTTCGTGGATGCGCTTGGTGCTTGACCCAGAACATGCGAGCTACGAGGTCGAGGTGATGCAGCCGACCGCAGACGGACCGACCTTCGTGCCCGGCCCCGATCCGCTGCACGCAGCCGTCAGGCTTCCGAGCGGCATCGGGCTCGCGGCCTACGGCCCCGATCTCGAAAAACTTCATGACGGACGGCTCGGCACCTTGTTCGCGCCCGACGGCTTCGCCTCGCCGAGTGCGATCGAATTGCGCAGCGAGGATGGTCGCGCCATCACTGTGGTGGTCGAGCCGGCCTCCACGCGCCCCACGGTGATTGACGGGCCTGCGGCGGCGCTGCTCGCGCAGTTGGGCGTCGGCTGATGCTCGTCTGGAGGGGCTCCAAGAGGCCGCGCGCGAAGATCCATGGCAAGCGTTGGCGATGCCTGCCTCGGAGGCGATCCGTGGATGGAGCCTCCACGAGCCAAGCTGATGAGCGCGGCTTCTCGCTGATCGAGGTGATGGTCGCGCTGTCGGTGCTCGCGATCGCCTTCACCGCCCTGCTCGGCCTGCATGCTCGCACTCTTGAAACCGCCGGCAACGAACGAGCGCACGGCGAAGCCTTGCTGCTCGCACGAACGATGCTGGCCGAAGTTGAAATCACCGGCATCGGCGGGCCGGGCGAGGAGTCGGGCGATTTCGAGGCGAGCCACCCCGGCCGCTACCCCGGTTGGGCGTGGCGGCGCGTCGTTTCGCCGACGCCGATCCCGGGTGCGCTGATTGTCAGCGTGCAGGTGGTGCCGTCGAATGGTGCGGGGACTGCGGTCCAGCTCGAGTTGGTGCTGCGGGGGACGGCCGGCGGTGCTTGAGCCGGCGGGATTGGCACGCCCGCGCAAAGGACGCTTGCCCTCACGCCGGGCCGGCTTCACCCTGATCGAGGTCCTGGTCTCGATGGCGATCATCGGAATTGTGTTTGCTGCCGCAGTCGGGCCCTTCGGCCGCACGCTGGAAACCCGCGACCGTGCCGAAGCGGCACTCGATCGCGCGACTTCGCTGCGGCTCACGCTCGAGCGCGTCGCCGAGGAACTCGAAAACGCCGTGCCGCTGGCTTCCGAGATGGCAAGCTTTGCGCTGGTTGATTCCACCCTCGACAAGCCGGCAAGCGAATTGCGTTTCGCCACACGCGGTGCGCGTCGACTTCGCCCTTCGCAAGCTCGCGACCCCATAGATATTGTGCGCTACCGGATCGAGCCCGATCCGCTCGAGCCACGACGTTTCGTGCTGGTGAAGGAGCAGTTGCCCTCGCTCGCGGCCGAGGGCACGCCGCCGGCAACGATGGTTGTGCTGCGCGGGGTTGCCGGCTTCCGCGTACAGGTGCGACCGACGCCGGGGGAGGAGTGGCTGTCGAGCTGGGTCGCTGGGGCCTCGGGATCGGCGCGCGGCGGTGGTGGCGGTCAGGGCGGAGGGCCCTTGCTGCCCGCGGTGGTTTCGCTCGAATTACTGCTTGAAAATGAAGGCCCCGCTGACGCGGAGCCCGAGACGCTCGGCGTGGTGGTGACG
Organism: Deltaproteobacteria bacterium; assembly: GCA_009885395.1. GTDB lineage: Bacteria > Desulfobacterota > Binatia > UBA12015 > UBA12015 > SXLG01. The sequence goes on from VFKT01000345.1 coordinate 4,003, forward strand.
CTGCCGCTGGGGATGCCGTAACTCCACGCTCGATTGCTCAGGCGGCACGCCGAACCCTGACCTCGGCCTCCAACCCGGCCGCTTCGACAAGTCGGAGAATCCGGTCAATCGTCACCTTCTGCAGGCTTCCCGAGAGAATGCCGGTCACGCCACTGCGCGGGAGGCCCGAACGTAGAGCAATTTCGGCGTGCGTCAGTCCAGTTCGCTCGATCTCCCGAACGACGGCCGCAATGAGTCGCGCCTTGACCAGAGCTTCAAGGCTTCGACCCTTCGGAATATGAAGGAGCTGCGCGAGCTGATCCGCGGACGTGGTTTTTTTCATCGTGGTATCTCCTTCATTCGCGCCTGAACGAGCGCGATGTTTCGTCGCGGTGTGGTCTGTGTCGTTTTCTTGAATGCATGAAGAACATAAATGGCATCCCGAATGACAAGTGCATAGACCACACGATATTGACCAGATCTGTCCTTCAGTCGAAGTTCGTGCACACCGCGCCCGATACCTGGCATCGGGCGAGAGAGCGGCAAGGACAACATGAGTCCAATATCCAGTCGTGCAAGAGCATCGGCCAGGTCTCCGCGCACAGCATCGGGCAGTTCTCCAATTTCGCGTCGACATCCTGGAACGACGAAGATCACGACGGATCGTCTCATATTTGAGACCACCTGTCCAGCGGTACGGTGGCTGGCCCGGCTGCGAGGCTCAACTCCGATTCGTTTGCGAGCCGTGGTATGACCATGGGCGCATGAAGACCGCAATCTCGCTGCCAGATGCCCAGTTCGAGGGGATCGGCGCCTGTTGTCGAGAGAATGCCGGTCACGCCACTGCGTGGGAGGCCTGAACGTAGAGCAATTTGGGCGTGCGTCAGCCCAGTTCGCTCGATCTCCCGAACGACGGCCGCAATGAGTCGCGCCTTGACCAGAGCTTCAAGGCTTCGACCCTTCGAAATAGGAAGAAGCTGCGCGAGCTGATCCGATCCGCAGCCCCTGAACAGGTGCCCGATTGATGTCTATTTTCTCTGGGGAACCTCACCCGCCGCTTCCAGCGCCCACAACCCGGCCTCGGCGGCCCCTCTGCCAATTGTTGCCAAGATTTGACGCCAATTGGCGGGATCCGCTACGATCAACTCCACATGAAAGCCCGCACGGCGACAATGAACGTATCGTTGCCGGCGCCGTTGCGTGCCCGCCTCGACCAGAAGGTCCAAGAGCTCGGCTCGTACGGCTCAACCAGCGAGTATGTCCGCGAACTCATCCGTCGCGATCTGCAGGGTGACGTGATCGCTCACGTCGACGCGCTCTTGGCCGAAGGGCTCGCTTCCGGACCCTCCGAACCCGTCAACGCCGCTTGGTGGGGGGAGCGCCGAGCCGAGCTGGCCCGCCATCGCCGCGAGCGGGCGAAAAAGGCACGCAAACGCGCGTGACCCTCGACCTCGTCATCAAATCCCGGGCGCAGCAGGATGTGACCCGGCATGCTGCCTATCTCGACGACTACGCCCCTCATGCGGGTGATCGTTTTTTCGGCGAGCTTGAACACGTTTTCGATCGGCTCACCACGTTTCCCGCTTTCGGTCAGCCCTGGCCGTCCTCGAACCCGGCACACCCCGACATTCGTCGCGCTCTTCTTTCGACCCATCGGTTCTCCGTCTTCTACTGGCAAACAAAGAAAGCTGTCGAGGTGGTTCGTCTCCTCCACCATGCCCAGGATGTCCCGCCCCTCCTCGACCAAATACGGTGAGCCTGATGGCCGGAATCGACCTCTGAGGTTCCCATGGTTCCAATTCCGTCCACCTCGGCGATCGACCGAGCCGAATCGATCACCCGATGCGCGGCCTCAACCCGGTACTCCGCCGTGAAGTTCCTGCGACCCGTAGACATCACAACTTCCCTTCCGCAGCCCCTGAACGGCTGCCCGGTTGATGTCTACTTTCGCTGGGGAACCTCATATCGGCCAGATCTCCGCGCACAGTTTCGGGCAGGCCTGCAAAAGTCCGCTTGCAAGCCGAGGTATAACTGGTCATACTTGGTCGCATGAAGACCGCGATCTCGCTGCCAGATGCCCTGTTCGAGGAGATCGACGCCTGTGCCCGCACACTGCGGATGACACGAAGTGGGCTGCTCGCCGAAGCCGCCCGGGCCTTCGTTGCGAACCACCGCAGGCCCGACGCCACGCAGGCTTGGAATGACGCCATCGACGCGGCTGGCCAGCCGGGTGCCGACCCCGCAGCGCAGGCATTTCGTCGTCGCACGGCGGAACTGATCCGCCGTGGTGCCAAGGGCCGCCGTTGATCCAGCGTGGCCAATTATGGTGGGTCGATTTTGGTGAGCCGAAGGGCTCCATGCCGGGCTCCCGCCACCCAGCCCTGATCCTCCAACGTGACGAGGTGAACGCCAGCCGGATCGACACGGTGGTCGTGTGCGTGTTGACCAGCAACGTCGCGCTGGCGCGGGCCCCGGGCAATGTTCGGCTGCCGCGCAAGATGACACGCCTTCCCCGCGATTCTGTCGTGAACGCTTCCCAGCTCAGCACCATCAATAAAAGCGACCTTGATACCCTGATCGGTAAGTTGCCACCGCGGGTGCTCCGAGAGGTGGATGAGGGCCTGCGCTGGTTCCTCCGCCTCGGAGACGATTGATGCGGACGCTGCCCAGGGATACTGCGGTGAGCCGCCTCGGCAACGAGCGCGGCCTCGCGCTGCTCGCGGCACTCTTGGCCGTCGCGCTGCTGACGTTGGTGGTGCTCGAGTCGGCGGATTTTGTCGGCGTGCATCAACATCTGGCGCGGCGATCGTCAAACGCGATTGCGGCGCGTCTGCTGGCTCGCTCGGCCGCCCATGCCGCCGAAGCCGTGTTGATCGCCGACGCCGAGGAGAACCCGCAGTTCACCACTCAGGCCGGACTTTGGGCGCGACCCTGGCTCGGCATCCCGGTGGGCCGGGGCAGCATCGGCTTTGTCATCGAGGACCAGGGCGGCAAACTCGATCTGAACCGGGCCGGTGAAGGCAAATACCGCAAAGCGTTGGAGCTGCTCTTCGAGTCGCTCGAGGTGGATCCCGGATTGGTGGCCGGGATCGCGGCGTGGATTCAACCCCCCGACGCCGAGACCGCGGCGATCTCGGGCGAGGCGCGCTGCGCGGATCTGGGTGTGCCCTGCACGCCTCCGGGGCGGGCGCTGCAAAGCCTTGATGAGTTGCTGGCGGTTGACGGATTTTCGCCTGAGGTGGTCGAGAAATTGCGGCCGTATGTCGCGGCGCATGGGGTCGCGGGCAGACTTCCGGTCAATGCAAATACCGCCGCGCCGATCGTGCTGCGGGCGCTGGGCTGCCGGCTCAGCGACGACGACGAGGCGCCGCTCGAGGGCTGGCCCAACGACGATGTGCCGGGCTGCGAGGAGGCGACGTTGCCGCTGGGGCTGCGGAGTAGTGTGTTTCGCGTGCTGGCGTCGGGGGAGAGCGGCGATGTGACGCAGGCGGTTGAGGTGGTGGTGGAGAGGCGCGGGAAGTCGGTGCGGCGCTTGACGTGGCGGGGCGTGGCTCTCGGGATGGGGTGAGGGCGGGGAAAAGGTGCCGGCGGGCCCGGTTGACGGCGGATCTCCGCTGGATCCGTCCTGATCGCAATTCCCGCCTCGAAAAATCGCAATACCCGCCTTTGACTGCTCTCAGGCACGAAGCACTGCGAGGATTCGCCCGTCCAGCGACTCTGCGCCCCACTCTGCCCCGAAACCGGCATCCGGAAGCCCACGACCGCCGGGCCTCTGATTTCCTCGAAGTCCGGCGGCGCGATGCCTGCCGCCGTGCATCTCTGGGCGACGCCGTTGGTGCCGCGGGCCCACTTCTCGATCAGGCCCGTCCGGTAGAAAACCTCGGCGACGATGGGGTTGCGCTCCAGCGTATTTTGATTCCTCGAGTTCGGGGAGAGCGGCGATGTGACGCAGCCGTCAGGTGGTCCTGGAGAGCTGACCGTCGAGGTGGCGCAGGGGCGTGCGCTAGGCCCGCCAGGTTTCTGGCCGCGTCAGGCCAAATGGCAATTCCATTCTACCTCCTCTCCCGACGCGGCTCGTGATTCTCGG
>VFKT01000177.1 GCA_009885395.1 Deltaproteobacteria bacterium
CAAGCGGTCGGTGCGTGGAATGGTTGAAACCAGCCGATTGATCAAGATGTCGTAGTCTGGATTTCGGTAGCGGATCCCGTTTCGGCCAATGTAGTTGTTGGCCGCGGTCGGAGCGTCACTGCTTTTCCATTCAGTGAATTGGTCCGGTCCGCCGAAGCGGAAGTAGAAACCGGGGTAGCCCGTAGTGAATTGGCGGTCGGCGATGCGTTGTTCGGGGACTACGTAGGGCTCACCCACAATCCCGACACGGGCCCATTTGTCGGCGATGACTTGCTGCACTTTTTCGCGGAAAGGATGGGCTCGGGTCCGTACCTGCACGCTGAGGCGCTGGCCGGCAGCGTCGGTGTAGAAACCGTTGGCTGACTTAGGGGTCGTAAAGAATTAACTTCCCGACTTGGTTGTTGAGCTGGGGAGGAGGTCGGGCAAAGCGCGGGGGCGCAGGGTGTAGTTCCACCGCGGACAAACGCTGTGGGACTCCAGGTTGAGCTGCGCGTACTCCGCGTCGCAGACCTTCTGGCCTTTCTGATAGACGACCTTGTGTAACTCGGCCGTCACCGTCAGCCCGGTGGTCGTCTGGGTGCCCCGCAGGTAGGAGAGCATAGTCTCCCAGGTACGTAGCGGATGGCCGGCCCAATTGACGCTGATGGGCCCAAACAAGCGGTGCTCCACCGGATTCCACTTCGAGCAGCCAGTCGGGTAGTGGCACACGGTCACGGTCAGCCCGAGATGATCGCACAGCTGCTCCTGGATCTGCTGCTTCCACACCCGCGCGCGACAGCTGTTGCTGCCCCCGGCATCCGCCAGGATCAGCAGTCCGCGCGCGTCGTGAAAGGCGGCCCTCCCCTCCCGCTCCCACCAGCCCCGGATGCTCTCCACCGCGAACCGTGGTGTATCAGCCGAGGTCCCCACTCGCACATACCCCTGATTGCGTTCCAGGTCGTAGACGCCATAGGGAACCGACCGGCCCAGCGCCTCGGAGGGAAAGTCATGAACCTTGACCACCTCCGCGGCCTGACACCAGTCGCGACCCGCATTCTTGAAGTCGCCGATGAGCTCCTTCTTCTTCGTATCCACGCTGATGATCGGCAGATGCGCGTCCCGATGGACCTGCTTCTGTTTCTCAATGTGCTGGAATTGGGCATCTCGCTCTGGATGCCCGCTGCTGGTCTCACGCTCTTTGCGATTCGCCTTCATGGAATACTTCAGCTTGCACAACAGGCGGCCTACCGTCGGTGGGCTGGCCGCGTGCCCCAGCTTCCCCAACCGGGTACTCACGTGGCGCAGGCTACTGCGCACCCACTTCTGGGCGTTCATCGGATCCCCGGCCGTTTCAGGGGCCACCAACTCCTCCAAGGTCAACGTGATCAGCGGATCTTTTTTTCTGCAGGGTAGCGGCCCCCACCAGCCTGGCGCACCCGATTCCACGGCCGGTCGGCCAACTCTGCCGTCAGTTCATCCCGCCCGCGCTGGATCGTTTTGGGGTCCACCCCCGTAATCTGGGCGAGCACCCCTGCGCCGCCTCGCCCCAGTCGCTCGGCTTCCAGCCCCACATACCAGCGGCGTTGCTGTTCGTCGAGGCGACTCAGAAACAGGTTCATGCGGTGATGCCGCGCCTTATCCGGGTGACCCTCCGTCCGTTGGCAGTGTGGACACTGACAGTGGTGCACCTCGCGCTCGCCGATGCGCAACTTTCCACCTACCGCGCTTCTCGGGGCTTCCACGAGAGGATCGCGCAGCGTCTCCTCCCCCGCTTCCTGACACGCTGTCATCACTGGATCGTCGGCCATCTCTCAGTCTCCAGTCGTCGCTATTGACTGAGAGTCAGCTTACTGGCTCACCCAAGGCATCCCCGCCCGCTCGGTATTACACTTGCCTCACAGTTGTTCGGTCCAGCTTGTACGCTGCTCGACCGGCGTCCCTCTCCCCAAGACCGCGCCCCAAAAGGTTGGCGCCCTCTCGCTTTTCGCTCAGCATCCATTGTCCACCAGCTTTGCCCGTAGACTACCTTTAACGGAAGTTATTTCTTAACGACCCCTTAGGGGTAGTAAAGAATAATTTCTGACGGAGGGGACGCCGTCCGATAGGGCGTGGGTCCCCCGCCGTGGGTTTCGATGTTGGGCGAGGATACACGGCGCTCGTAGGGGCGGTGGCTTGTCCCCGCCCGCGCCCGTCGAGGGCGCAACCGGTTGCCATCCAGGTGAACGATGAGAGGGAGGCGAG
>VFKT01000142.1 GCA_009885395.1 Deltaproteobacteria bacterium
GCGGCGGCGGTCGGCGCGGCTGATTCGGCTTCCGTGCCTTCGGGCACAGCATTATCGCAGGCCCGGCCCCTGTTCGCGGGGGCCGGGCGCGATGATCCGACGAGCCGGACCTTCTTCGGTCTGTTGCTCGCAGCCACTTTGCTGCCCATTCTATGGCTCAGTGCCGCAGGATCGGCTGCAGGGGGCCAGATCATCCCTGGTTGGGCCACGCTCTTCCTGATCTGGTTGGGCGGCAGCGGTCACGTCGCCGGCAGTTACGCTTTCTATCTGGAGCCCAAGGCGCGCGCCTTCATGACCGAAGAGCGCTCTCTGCGTTTCGTTTGGGCACCACTCATGGTGGTGGCTGTCGTTGGGCTTACCTTCAGCTTCTCCTTGACAGAACCATTGATTGGCTGGCTGATCCTGGGCTACTGGGCGTGGCAGGTGCATCACTACAGCCGTCAGAACATCGGTATTTTGGGGTTTCTCGCGCGGGCCGAACGATTGCCGCCCAGCGAGGCCGAATTGCGCGCCTTGCAGCTGACCGATTTGGCCGGCATTGCGGCGAGCCTGCCGCTCGTCAGCGATTTCGCGGCAACGGCCATCGCGCCCATGAGTGCGTGGTTCTGGTGGCTTGGGCTGGCGGCCTTTGTCGCCGCTTGGGGGGTCTGGCTGGTCGATCGTCTTGGTACCGGCTTGCGCTCGCGGGCGCGCGATCTCGGCATGGTCGTGTTGCTGCTTTTCTATGCTCCCCTTTTTGTTTTCGATTCGTTTCCCCTCGCCGTCACCGGCTTCGCCACGGCGCATGGGCTTCAGTATTTTCTTTTTCTGACGTGGGTGGCGCGCGTGCCGTCAAGCCGCCAACTGCGCGCCTTCCTTGGCCTGGGCGTTTGCACTCTGGGGCTGGGGGTCGCACTCTTTCTGAGCGGTTTGGGTGCCCGCGGTACCCTCTACGGGCTTGGGCTGGGCGTGGTCATGGCGCATTTCGTGATCGACGCCGGAATCTGGCGGCTGCGCGAACCTTTTCAGCGCAGCTATATGGCCGAGCGTTTCTCTTTTCTCTAGTCCGACCGACGTTGGTGCTGGCCGTCCCCCTGCCTCAAGCATTCAAGAGTGGGCAGTGATTTTTGCCGCTACGATCGGGGTCGGCGATCGTTCGGGCAGGCCCGGCCCCCGGCGTGTCAGGCCTTGCCGGATCTGGTAGCCTCTCCGCTCGATGGTGCGGCTCAGTGTCAACGTCAACAAGGTCGCCACGCTGCGTAATTCGCGGGGGGGCGACGTTCCGAACATCGTTTCCGCGGTAGAGGTCTGCCTGCGGGCCGGAGCCCCGGGCATCACCGTACATCCGCGCCTCGACGCCCGGCACATCACGGCCGACGACGTGCGACAGATCGCGGCGCTGCTTGCCCCCTATCGCGGGCAGGTAGAGTATAATATTGAAGGGGATCCCCGCCCCGATCTGCTCGAACTCGTGCACGCTTTGCGGCCCGATCAGCTGACGCTGGTGCCGGTCCTGCCTGACGAGATCACCAGCCAGGCGGGCTGGCCGAGCGCAACGGCGGGAGAGGCCTTGCGCGGCACGATCGCTGCGGCTCGAAGTGCCGGGATTCGTGTCAGTCTTTTCGTGGCGGCCGAGCCCGCCGCAGTGGATTGGGCCGCCGCCATGGGCGCCGACCGGGTCGAACTCTTCACCGAGCCCTATGCCCGGGCCTTTGAGCGTGGTGCAGCCGAGGCCCAGCGCGCCTTTGAGAGCTGTGCCCTCGCTGCCGCGCGGGCACACGCTCTCGGCCTTGGGGTGAACGCCGGTCATGATCTTGATCTTGATAACCTTGTGCTGTTCCGGACGTTGCCACATCTGGCCGAGGTTTCGATCGGACACGCCCTGATGTCCAGGGCGCTTTTCGAGGGACTGGCGGCGGTGGTCCGCGACTACCTCGAGGTGCTGGCGCCGACATCATGAGTGGGTGACCGACGCGCCCGGCCGCCCGTGGCTCTGGGGGCACGACTGGGCGCCCCTATCGAGCGCCAAATACGCAACCGGCTTACCCCGGGGGGCTTCAGGATGCCGAGGGCGGCAGATGCGGTTCGTGCAGCACCACGGGTGGACCCTGCGCTCGCACGCGCAGGTTGAGCAACTCGACTCCCAGCGAGAAGGCCATCGCGAAGTAGACATAACCCTTCTCGATGTGTTGGCCGAACCCTTCGGCAACCAGCAGCACGCCGATCAGGATGAGAAAGCTCAGGGCGAGCATCTTGAAGGTCGGGTGACGTTCGACGAAAGTGCTGACCGGGCGAGCGAAGACCAGCATCACTCCGACCGTGAGGATCATCGCCACCACGATCACCCAGAGTTGTTTGACCAGACCGACGGCGGTGATCACGGAATCGATCGAGAAGATCACGTCGAGCAGCGTCATCTGCAGCAGCACACTGCCATAGCTCACGACCCCCTTCGCCGACCCCGTCTCGTGAACGTGGCCCTCGAGTTTTTCGTGGATTTCCATCGTGCTCTTGCCGATCAGAAAGGCGCCACCCACGATCAGGATCAGATCCTTCCAGGAAAAACTGCGCGCTGCGTCGGTTCCAGGTAGCCAGGTCGGCAGCTCGAAGGCGGTCACCGTCAGGGAGAGGATCCACGAGATCGCGAAAAGCAACAAAAGTCGCGAGCCAAGTGCCAGCAGCAGCCCGAAGCGGCGGGCCGAGTCCTGTTGCTCCTTCGGCAGCCGCGCCGTCAGGATCGCCAAAAACACAATATTATCGAGCCCCAGCACGACCTCAAGGCCGGTCAGAGTCAGCAGCGGCACAATCCAATCCGGCATGGGGACGTGCGTTTAATATTTTCCGGAAGTTTAATCCATTGGGGCCGCGGCCTGCTTGTCCTGGCCGACAGGGGATGGGCACGGGGCATCGGTGATTTGCGGGGCGCAGACGGCGACCGGGCAGCGCAGACGGTGCGGCACCCTGGACTTGCGGCTCGGCTTCTCGCGGGGAAAACTGAGCGGTTTATGCAATGTCTTGCAATCATGAAGCAGCGGATCAGGGTTCGAGCGGTGCGGGACGGCGCTTCTATCGCCCTGTGGTTTCTGCTGGGCGGGATCGTTGGCTGCGGCAATGTCGCTCCCGACGTCACGGCCCGGACCGAGGCCGAACTTCTTGCCGCCGGGCCCTTCGGGGTGGGTGTGGCCCAGGCGAGGTTCATCGACCCTGCACGGCCGACGCAGGCGAGTGGTGCATTTCCGGGCTCGCCCGAACGTCGGCTCGATTGCTGGGTCTGGTACCCGATCGATCGGCCCGTGGTCGGGTTGGCGGGCGTCGCCAAGATCCCCGAGCCGTCTCGCAGCGGCAAGTTTCCTCTCGTCCTCTTGAGCCACGGCCTCAGCGCGCCGTCCAACTCCCAGCAGTACGTATCGTTGCATCTGGCGAGCCACGGCTATGTCGTGGTGGCGCCGACTTTCCCCTTGACCTCGCTCTCCTCCCATACCGGCGTTGCCTTCGATGTGACAGATCTTGGCAATCAGCCGGGGGATGTCAGCTTCGTCCTGGATCGGATGCTTGCAATCGCCAATGGAGACGAATCGGCTCCCTCCGGATTTCCAGATTTCCGCGAAGTGATCGACACCGGGAAAATTGCAGCGGCGGGGCTCTCGTTCGGCGCCTTCACGACCCATCTGCTCAATTTTGCCTCCAATCTGCGTGACGACCGACTCGATGCGGCTGTCCTTTATGCCGTCGGCGATATGTCGGCCCTTGCCCAGGGTGGCGATGTCTTTGGGCTTTCGGGGGGGGGATTTACGCCCGTTTCGGCGCCTTCCCTCTATTTTTCGGGAAGCCGGGACCTGCTCACCACGCCCGAGGGTTCGAGAAAGACCTGGGCCACGGTGCGTTCGCCGGCCTGGCACGCCGAAATCGTGGGTGGCACCCATATCTGGTTTGCAGACTCCAACGCACCGATCGCCGGCTACGAAAACCCCGATCTCTTCGCCTGTGAATTTGTGCGGGGCGGCATTGGCGGCTCGATCGGGGGCGGCGAGGTTCTGCCCTGCACTGACGATGGCAAAGATCCGATCGTCTCTCCGCCCTCGCGTCAGCACGATTTCGTGCTCGCTGGAACACTGGCTTTTCTGGACGGCATCCTGCGTGGGGACCAAGCCTCGATCGCCTTCCTCGAGAGCGGCTTTGGTGGTGCGAGCGGAATTCGCGTCGATTTTTGAACCATGTCCTGGCGTCAGGCGGATCGAGGGGAGGATGACCAGGTCGTCGCGTTTTGTCTCGCGCTCTACCGCGAAGATCCGACGCCTGCTCTGGCCGTCACGGCGGACCATGCCTGCCGGACTCTGCTGCGATTGCGGCAGACGCCGGCTAAGGGGCGCACCCTGGTGCTGGAGATCGACGGTCGTCTGCAAGGCTATGCGTTTCTGATTTCCTATTGGTCCAATGAGTATGGCGGCGAGCTCTGTTGCATAGACGAACTCTATGTTGAACCTGAGGTTCGTGGCGAGGGGCACGCGACACTCTTGATCGAGGCTCTCGCACGCGGCGAGGGGCTTCTTTGTGCCGAGACCGTCGGACTTGCCCTCGAGGTCATGCCGGGCAATACGCGCGCCCTGGCTCTCTACGAACGCCTTGGCTTTCGCGGTGGTAATCGCGCCCTGCGTCGCTTGATTCGGGGCGATTGATCTTCTGCGGGGGCTGTAGAGTCCGCCTTCCCCTGCTCTTTCAAACCCGCGCCCATGCAACTCAGCGCCGCCAGCGTCGCGTCTCCGACGCATCTTTCAAACCCGCGCGGGGGCAACTCTTGTCGCGATGCGAGTCAGGCGGCCGCGCTGCACTTGCCCTTGCGCGGCCCCGATGGCGCATCGCTTGCGTGGTTCGGAGGAGGGGCCAGTCGGCCTGCGCCCGATTCCGGTGGAGGCGCCTGCGGGGACAGAAGCTCTGGTGCCGGGCGGATCGCGGCATTGCGTGCGCAGGATCTCGGTCGCAAGGATGTTCAGACGACGGACCGGATAGCGGGAATTCGGACGTCGCGGCGCTCGCCGCAGTACGGCAGGGAGAAGATGTTCAGATGAAGAATCGGATCGCGAGAATTCGGGTGGTCGGGATTGGCTTTGTGTTGGCGGCGCTGGTCGCCAACACGGCTCACGCTGGTCCCCGGGCCTATGTGACCAACGCGCTTGACGGCACGGTCTCGGCCATCGATCTCCGCTCCGGAGTGGTGCTGGCGACCATCCCGGTTGGCTGTGACCCACGTGACATTGTTGCCCACCCCGATGGCTCGCGTGTCTATGTCGCCAATACGTGCTATGACGATCAGGATGCCGGGCCCTCGACGATATCGGTGATCGATACCCGAACCAATTCAGTCGTAGACGAAATTCCCGTGGCCTGGGGACCGGTCGCCCTCGCCATCGACCGCAGCGGCCACCGACTTTTCGCAGCCTGCCTCACGGAATTGCCGTTCAGCGACGAGGATTCGAGCGGCACGCTCTATATCATCGATCTCGCCACCGGGAATCGGGACTACCTCCCGCTCTATGTGGTGCCGCGTGGTCTCGTCATTACCCCGGATGGCCGACGGGCATTTATCGCCATGGTTTCCGGGTACCGTGATGACGAGGGCAACGTCGTGCATACATCGAGAGGGGTGATCGAGATCCCGCTTGATGGCGTCGGTCAAAACCGCACCTTCTCCGGGCTGAGCGGCCCGCTGGCCATCGATTCGCGCGCCGGCAGGCTCTACGCTGTCGACCAGGAGCAGGATGAATTGGCCGTGATCGACACGGTTTCGGGTGCGACCCTGGCGCGGGTTCCTGTCGGAGTTGCGGCACAGGAGGTCTTCGTCGACCGCGCTTTGCGGCGGGTCTTTGTCTCCTCCGCCGGCGAGAGTCCCAACGCCCCGCCCGATGCCGTGACCGTGGTCGCCACCACGACCAATAGAATCGTCGATGTTTTTGACGGCGGCTGGGCGCCGGTGGGCATCACCCGGCTGCCGCGCTCGCGAACTTTGCTTGTGACAAACTTTTACGAGGGATCGCTGCTTGAGTTGGACGTGCAGACGGGTGCTGTCCAGCGCAAGATTGCGGTGGGTCGCGGCGCCGCGGCGGTAGCCGTGGTCGCGCCCTGCGCCGCGGCGGCGCTCCGACCGGGCCCTCGTCAATTGGTTCGAGCGGCACGCGCGGCGCGCCAGCGCCGGATCAAGGCGTTGGTCGAGGAGTCATGTGCGAGCGCGGGCTCACTTTCCCCCTCGAGTTCCGGGATGATCCGCTGCGCCAGAACCTTGCCCAGTTCCACGCC
>VFKT01000013.1 GCA_009885395.1 Deltaproteobacteria bacterium
GCGCACGGGCATGTGGAGGCGGTCTGCGCGGCGATGGCGCGGCTTGGCCTGGGGTCCCTGATCGCGTCGCGGCAATGTCGAGAGCGTAATCTGGTGTGTGCGATGGTGGCTGCTCGCCTCCTTGCCCCGGACACCAAACTTGCCACCACCCGCTGGTGGCACAGCACGACGCTGGCCGAGGAATTCAAGGTCAAAGGCGCCGACGAGGACGATCTGTACGCAGCGATGGACTGGCTTTTGGAGCGCCAGGTGAACTACGGGCTACTCACCGATCGGCGGGGTTGCCCGGTGGCGATATCGGTCTATGAGGGCAATACCTGCGACGCCAAGACCCTTATGCCGCAAGTCGAAAAGCTCAAGAAGGACTTCGGCATCGAGACCCTGGTCCTGGTCGGCGACCGGGGGATGATTTCACAAAAGGCCATCGGCGAGATCAGGGAGAAGGACCATGTCGCCTGGATCACGGCGCTCAAGACCGGCCAGATTCGGGGGCTGATGGAAGGCGGGCAGCTCCAACTCAGCCTCTTCGACGAAAAAAACCTGTTTGAACTCTCACACCCTGACTTCCCCGGGGAGCGTCTGATCGCCTGCCGCAATCCTGAACTCGCAAAATTGCGAAATCACAAACGACAATAATTGTCCGAGGCAACCGAGAAGGAACTCGAGAAGGTCACGGGCATGGTCGAACGAAGGCATCTTTCGGGGCGCGACGCAATCGGCGTGCGCGTGGTGTAAAGTCATTAATAAATACAAGGTCGCCAAACACTTCGCCCTCGAGATCGACGACCACTCCTTCCGCTTCCATAGACTCGAAGAGAAGATCGCTTCCGAGACTGCGCTCGACGGCATCTATATCATCCGTACGAGTCTTACGAAGAAAGAGATGGCGGCTGCGGACTGCGTACGCAGCTACAAATCCCTCCCTCAGGTCGAACGGGCCTTCCGTTCCCTGAAAACCATGGATCTGAAGATCCGCCCGATCCACTACCGCCTCGACGACGCCACCCCCGACCTGCCATTGCCTCGGCAACGGCAAATTCGCCCTTCTTCATCTTCGCGCAATTGTCCGCAAGCGAGGGGCGGGACATCCTGGGCATGGTGGGCCACCTCGATGGTTTTCTTTGTTCGTCGGTAAAAGACGGAAAATCGAAAGTCCGGAAGAAGAGTGCGTCGAGGTGGGCCCGCAAGGGCGCCGGCAACGATACGTTCATTCCGGCACGAACGGCGGGCACTGCAGCATATGGCACGATCCCCATTTTCGTGATATTTCTCCAGTCGACTGGAGGAAAATCTTGAGGTCCCTCGAAATATCCCCGCCCTACATGGTGCGCGAAGCCGAGACCTACGTCCGGGGGGCCTTCGGGCGTTTTCCTGCCCTGGTCCTCCTCGGACCCCGCCAATCGGGAAAGACGACGCTCGCGCGACGAGCGTTTCCTTCGATGGCCTACTCGAACCTCGAGGATCCGGTCGTCCGGGCCGAGGCGAGCGAGGACCCGGTTGGCTACCTCGACCGCTTTCCGGCAGGCGCGATCCTTGACGAAATTCAAAACGTCCCGTCCCTCTTCTCGCATCTCCAACCCCGGATGGACGCGGCTGGCCGCAACGGCCAGTTCGTCCTGACCGGAAGCCATCACTTCAAGCTTGTCGAACGCATCACCCAATCCCTGGCTGGCCGCGTCGTCCTGACCAAACTGCTGCCCTTGTCGCTGGCCGAGTTGGGCCTGGCGAATCGCCTTGAAGCTGCCGCCCTCGACGAGATCATCTGGCGCGGCGGCTATCCGCGCGCCTGGAGTCAAGAATCGCGGCCCGGCGAGATCCATCTTTCTTATCTTGAGACTTACGTCGAACGCGACGTGCGGCTCCTCGTGAACTTGAAGGACAGCGACCTCTTCCGGCGCTTCGTGCAACTCGTCGCCGGGCGGACCGGGCAGATCCTGAACCGCGAATCCTTGGCACGCGATACCGGGATCGATCCCAAGACCGCCGAGGCCTGGTTGTCGGCGCTGGAAGCGTCGTTCGTCATCTTTCGCGTGCAACCCTTTTTCGCGAACCTGGGGAAGCGGCTGGTGAAGCGACCAAAGGTCTATATGGTCGACACCGGCCTTGCCTGCCATCTCTTGCGAATTGACGAACCCGGCCAGCTCCTCGCTCACCCCTTGCGGGGTGCCCTCTTCGAGACGCTGATCGTGACCGAAATGTTGAAGCGCCGCTTCAACGCGGGTCGTGCCGCGAATTTGTTTTTCTATCGTGACGTCGTGGGCTCGGAAATCAACCTTGTCCTTGAATATGCCAACGGCCTCTACCCGATCGAGATCAAGGCGGCCGCCACCTACGCAGCAAGCTTCGCGCGCTCTCTCGCGCTCCTCTCGGATCGCAGCCCCCGGGGCGCGGCCGTGGTCATGGGCGGCGGCGAGGAGGGCGTGCGCGGCACGACGCGGATCGTGCCGTGGCGCCGGCTCGGGGCGCTGGCGAGCGACCTCGATCTGTAGCGCTACGCCGCCGTCCTCCA